>JAICGJ010000073.1 GCA_025923195.1 Chryseolinea sp. | reverse complement strand
GAAAGAGTTCGAGTCATGGGCAAGAGACGCTGAGGACCGGACCGCAAAACTTACAGAAGTAATGACAAATTTTAAAACTACAGGGGATCTGATGATTGGTTTGATTGTGATCGCTTTATTGCCTGCGATAGGAGAAGAACTCGTCTTCAGGGGAATGTTTCAAAATGAATTTATGCGCGCGTCAGGAAATATTCACCTGGCCATCTGGCTTTCCGCGATCATTTTTAGCACTATTCACTTTCAGTTCTATGGTTTTGTCCCGCGCGTTTTACTTGGCGCTCTGTTTGGTTACCTGTATTTCTGGTCCGGCAATTTGTTAATACCTATGTTTGCTCACTTCTTCAACAATGCCTTTGGCGTTATCATGATCTATTTGCATCACGAGAAAATAACAGACCTGAATGTGGAAGATAATACCGCTGCCCCACTGCCATACGTCATCCTTAATATCGTACTAACGGTAGGGATACTATACTATTTTAGAAAACACTACCGGACCGTCCGCGAAGAATCCTCTGGTCGTTATAATTTTTAACAATCCGTGATTGTCAGCTGCAGTTTGTGAAATCGCAAATCCAAAAATATAACAATCTAACGCAACGCATCATTACCGGACTGCTGGGATCTGCCGGGATTATCGCCG
Source organism: Chryseolinea sp. (assembly GCA_025923195.1). Taxonomy (GTDB): domain Bacteria; phylum Bacteroidota; class Bacteroidia; order Cytophagales; family Cyclobacteriaceae; genus Chryseolinea. The sequence goes on along the minus strand of JAICGJ010000073.1, from coordinate 25,387 downwards.
CTATCTGCATAAGTGAGTGGCTTTACTGTGTTGTTTTCTTCATCATTTGTTTGTTTGCGCTACTTGAATTTTATAAGCTGGTTGGCCTTGATGGACATGTCCCTCAAAAAACCTTCGGCACATTTTGCGGCGTCCTGATCTTTCTGCTATCATTTTTCATCGAAAGGGGAAACCTTTCAGACCGATACTACTTTGCTATTTTCCCCCTCGTTTCATGTGTCTACATGATCAAACTTTACAAAAAGTTTGAGCGCAAACCCTTCACCAATATTGCGTTCAATTTACTGGGAATATTTTACGTAGCGGTTCCATTTGCCCTTTTGAATATTGCTGTTTTTGAAAATGGGTCGTACAATTTCGAGATCATATTCGGCCTGCTTTTTATTTTGTGGGCAAGCGACACCGGCGCTTACTTTGCGGGTACATTCTTGGGAAAGCGAAAACTGTTTGAACGCATCTCGCCGAAGAAATCATGGGAGGGTTTTTTCGGAGGTGCTGTGTTGGCGATGATTTTTGCCTATGGCTTGTCGCTCTATTTTCATTCGTTAACCCTAACCCAATGGCTGGTGATCGGCGTTATCGTCATTGTTGGGGGAACTTTTGGAGACCTTGTTGAGTCACTCTTGAAAAGGAGCATGGAGATCAAGGATTCCGGCAGCAGCTTACCGGGCCATGGTGGATTCCTCGACAGGTTCGATGGGCTGTTTATTTCCTCCCCATTTATTGTTGCCTACTTGGAAATCTTCTGAATGGTTGTGTTTTATCGGTAAACTGAACATGGTGAGTCATATTCCAGCGGAATTGGTATTTTGGCCGAAAGGGCGGATATACGGCTTGATTAAGCAGTCATCACAGGGTAGCGATTGCACATTATTAGGACGAGGCCTGATGCTCGAATTTGGGAACTTAGGTATAGGGTGTAGAATGTTAAATCCCTGACTTTCATAAGTAAATTTGCCGGATCCCTGATGCATCCAAATTCTATCTTTCAATTCTTGTGTTGAATATCCTTTTATATCGAAACCTGAAAGCAATCCGCTAATTTTCTATCTTTGCAACCGTTTTCGACCCAATAGTCGGACCTACCTTCATGCACGGGGAACACAAAAAATATTCTTTACCTTCTGACTCAAATCTGAAACAACGTATGGCATATATAGAACCGGCACCTCTTAAAGACAAAGAAAATCCTTTTGAGGCCATGATGTCCAGATTTCATAAAGCGTCACAGCTATTGGGATTAGAAGAAGAAATATATAACGTCTTGAAAAATCCGGCCAGGCAGGTAATCGTTTCACTACCTGTAACCATGGATGATGGGAGTATAAGGGTATTTGAAGGTTATCGCGTAATCCACTCGACGATCTTAGGGCCGTCGAAGGGCGGCATACGTTTTGATCCGCATGTAAATTTGGACGAGGTTAAGGCCCTTGCGGCGTGGATGACCTGGAAATGCGCTGTTGTAGACATTCCATATGGCGGTGCAAAAGGTGGAGTAACCTGTAACCCGAGGGAGATGTCGACGGGAGAGATCGAACGGTTGATGCGCGCCTATACCCAGGCCATGGCAGATGTATTCGGTCCTGACCGTGACATTCCTGCCCCTGATATGGGCACAGGTCCACGCGAGATGGCTTGGCTAATGGACCAGTTTTCAAGAAACCAGGGCATGACCACACATGCCGTAGTGACGGGCAAACCGCTGGTTATGGGTGGCTCATTGGGAAGAACGGAGGCTACTGGCCGAGGCGTTATGGTATCAGCGATGGCAGCGATGGAGAAACTGAAAATCAATCCCTATAAAGCGACTTGTGCTGTCCAAGGCTTTGGGAACGTTGGGTCATGGGCAGCCAGCTTGTTGCACGAACGCGGCTTGATCGTGCAAGCTGTAAGCGATCTTTCGGGAGCCTACTACAATGAAAAAGGTATTGATATAGCCGCCGTGATAAAGCACCGCGAAGTCAACAAAGGTTCGCTTGAAGGTTTCGGAAATGCCGAGAAAATTACAAACGAGAACCTGCTGACCCTTCCTGTGGATTTGCTCGTTCCGGCTGCGACTGAAGATGTGATAACGCACTCCAATGCAGCGAACATTCAGGCGAAGCTGATCGTAGAGGGCGCAAATGGTCCCACCTCTTCGAAGGCAGATAACATTATAAATGAAAAGGGTATTGCTGTTGTCCCAGATATTTTGGCGAATGCAGGTGGCGTAACGGTGTCATATTTCGAATGGGTTCAAAACAGATTGGGTTATAAATGGACCGCCGATCGGGTAAACCGCCGGTCAGACCGTATTATGAAAGACGCTTTTGTAAATGTGTATAAAACTGCTCAAGAATATAAGGTACCCCTGCGCATCGCGGCATATATGGTCGCCATCGACAAAGTGGCAAAGACGTACAAATACCGCGGAGGATATTAATCTTAATAACAAACTTGATACTTTGAGATTTTCGCTAATCCATTAACTTTTTGTAGCCTTGGGATGTTGATTTAATATCTGTTTTTTTCATTTCACATCGTTACTAAATTTTTTCAAAAGATGACGATCCATAAGGAAGGACGCTTACTACTTTTTGTATTATTGATTATCCTATTTGCGTTAAACTGGGCGATACTGTATTACTTTCCTCATAATGCCTGGGTCCAGAACAGCGTAATGCTAGCCAGTGTTATCTTCTATTTGCTATTCGTTCAATTCTTCAGGAATCCCGTATTCTCAATTACGCCAAATGATAAGCACGTGCTAGCACCCGCAGATGGGAAGGTCGTGGTGATCGAAGAGACCGACGAAATCGAATATTTAAAGAGCAGGCGGAAGCAAATTTCAATTTTTATGTCGCCGGTTAATGTCCATGTTAACCGGATGCCTGTCGCTGGTGTAGTGAGTTTTTTTAGATATCATCCCGGCAAGTATCTTGTCGCCTGGCATCCAAAATCCAGTACAGAAAACGAACGGTCAACGGTAGTGGTCAAAATGGACAATGGTGTTGAGATCTTGTTCCGGCAGATCGCCGGTGCCCTAGCGCGAAGAATAAAGTGCTACGTTAAGGTTGGGCAGCCCTTTCAGCAGGGACAGGAATTTGGCTTCATTAAATTTGGATCCCGCGTTGATGTGTTCCTTCCGTTAGATGCAAAAGTTACAGTTTCTATTGGCGAAACGACGAAAGGAGGGCGAACCATCATCGCTGAATTGCCTTAGAAAAAAATCCTGATAAACTGAATCCCTGTAAGATTAATATCGAATTCGGAGTAATCTTACCGATCCTTAATCGTTACTTTGCTATCTGCAGACATCGTGGTAATCAATCTGTATTATTTTTTGTGCGGGGCTAACACTCGTTTATTGTTTTATTCTCTCTACTTTTAAAATTCTATTGATCAATTCACTCCTGCCATAGCCCAATTCGCCTAACCTCCCCCTCATGAAGCATACCAATGCCATTAAGTTTTCAACCTCCCGGGCCGATTTTTTTTCTACGCTTAACCACCGCGTTAGCGAATACTTCAAAACTAATAACATCAGTCGGTATGCTAACACCCAAATGAGGATAAAAACGGTATTCATGTTTGCGCTGTACTCAGTTCCTTACATCTTAATGATCACAGAAACCGTCACCGGTCTATGGTTGATGCTGGGCCTCTGCATGGTGATGGGAATCGGAATTGCCGGTATCGGGCTTGCAGTTATGCATGACGCAAATCACGGATCATATTCCAACAAAAGCTGGGTAAACAATACCGTAGGTTATTCTCTCAACGTAATGGGTGCTGGCGCTTTTAACTGGAAGGTTCAGCATAATGTACTACATCACACGTATACTAACATTCATGATGTAGATGAGGATATCAGCCCGCGTGGCATTCTGCGCATGACGCCGCACAGCGAATGGAAGTCGTTTCATAAATTTCAACACATTTATGCCTGGTTTGTCTACGGTTTGATGACGCTCGTATGGGTAGTTGTGAAGGACTTCGTTAGATTGACCCGGTACCATAAAGACGGCCTTGTGAAAAAGCAGAGAGCCGACATCAAAAGAGAATGGGCGATCCTTATTGCAACGAAGTTGATTTACGTCATATATATAGTCGTTATTCCGATGATGGTGCTTTCTATTGCGTGGTGGCAATGGCTCATCGGTTTTGTATCTATGCACTACGTTGCAGGATTTATTCTTGCCGTAATTTTTCAGCCTGCCCATGTGATTGATGGAACAGAATTTCCTATGCCGGATCAACAAGGGAAGATGGATAACAACTGGGCCATCCACCAGCTCCACACTACAACTAACTTCGCCAATAACAGTGCAATTTTTTCATGGTATGTCGGCGGATTAAATTTTCAGGTAGAGCACCACTTGTTTCCCAATGTTTGCCATGTTCACTATAAGAAAATTTCCGCTATCGTTAAGGCTACGACAGAGGAGTTCGGGTTGCCTTATAAATCGGAACCCCGGTTCATTGATGCCCTGATAGGTCACGGAAAGCTATTGAAGGAACTTGGCAAAAGGCCTGCACTTACCCTAAACCGATAGGCAGTTCAAAGGAATCGAACGCCGATTTTTCCGCCCCACCACATCTTGAGGTTCATATCATTACTGTAAGTACGGTCGTATATGATATGGGGTTCATAATCCGTGAAAATGGGCATATATTTATCATAGGTAGTATCTGTAACATAGCCGTTTAATGTGACTCCAAAAGTAATACCCAGATTCTTCACTAGCTGCATCTCAAGACCGACGTAAACCTTATTAATCAGGTTGACTGCTTCAATCGAGCCGCCGTACACGACCTGATTGGAGATAATGTCAACGTTAAGGCTAAGCGCTCTTGAAAGTCTTGGAGCCGTTCCTACTCCATAGCCAAATGTCCAATAAGTCTCTTCATCGTTAAACGTATTAGGCTTTGCACCAGCTGTTAGAATATTGTAGAACTGTCGGACACCCGTTCTGAACGCCACATTGGTATAAAAGATTTCATCAGCAGATATCTCAATTTTGTGATATCCTTTCCATACAAAACTGAGCAACCCAACCGGCGCGCCCCGAATACTATCCGTTATGTTAATCAGGCCCACTTGAGCTCCGTGCACTGTCGTAGCATAATTCAGCAGGCCCGAAACTTGCGCCCCTTTCAATTTGCGTGGAGCAATGTTCATGATACCAGTTACCTGCGCACCTTCAACGTCCCTCAGCGCGAAATTCACGAGCCCTGAGACCTGGGCTCCTCTTATACCGCCAGCCGCGAAGTTTGTTAGGCCTGAGACTTGCGCCGGATGAGAATCGCCCGTAGAAAAATTAAAAAGTCCGGCAATGTGCGGACCTTCTTGCTTTCCAAGGCTTGCATTCCCCAGCCCTGCGAGGTGTGCACCACGTGAGCCTCTATTGGTAAGATTAAGCAAACCAGCAATTGAAAGTTGATTTGAAGAATTACCATTAAGGTTAAGCATGCCGGCAAACTGATAACCATTCACTGAATCGCGGTTCATATTAAAAATACCTGCAATCTGAACCTTATTCATTTTGCCACCTACTGAATTAAAAATTCCCGCGAATTGTACGCCATTTACATCGCCGCGGATAGAATTGAAAATACCTCCGATTTCTAACTTCCTCACCCCCAATGCATATCCCCCAAAAATGTTGTAAGAGTAATCGTTGATAACATTACCACTCAACTTATGATTGGTTCCCACAAATGGGACCACTGAAATTTGGAACTTCCTGTATAATGTGTCCTGTATATTTACAAGGTTAGCTGCCTGGGGAGTCAGGACTTTTGTGTTCCAAAATCGCTTTATCCTCTGCCTGACGCTATCGGCTAAGACATTCACTTTATCTGCATGCTCACGAATGGGTATACTGACAAGGCGCTGCCTGTTATATGATACAGCAACAATGGTATCTGCATAGTTCAGTTTGCGAATTGCGAGTTTCACGTCCTCGCCTGATGGTTGATCCACCTCTAATTGAAAATACCCGTAGGAGTCTGTTACGGCAGAGGAGAGCGAAACTGGATCGTACACGCTAACATTTTGAAGACGCTTGCCTGTTGATTCATCCAGTACATAGCCTGTTATCCGGTGCTCCTTTGCTTCACTAACCGGCGCCTTGGTGAGTATTACATATCTTCCGCGAGATTTATATTGAATTGATCCGCCGAATATCTCATCTAGAACTTCACGGACCGTTCTTTTCGTGAAATTTTTGCTTATAATTTTCTCGTTATCAACAATATCTGAATTATATGAAAACGTGAATCCCGCCTGCGCCGAAATTTTTTTCAGCACACTTTCAATTCTTTCTCCTTGAATAGAAAGCGTGACCGTTCTTTCAAGCGGCGGAATCGGGTCATCAATAAAATAGGCAGAAAGCGGCCGGACACAGAGCAAGAGTAGAATTGTCGCGCAAATACCAACACTGGATGTTGGGCGATGACTATTTCTTTTCACAGCCGGAACCTTGTAATCTTATTTCATTAACCGAATTTTCTACCGTTAACCCAAGCGTCTCGGCAATGATGGCAGCAATCTCGTCAATGTCTTCGTTGTTGAAGGATACAGTAAGATGACAGTCGTTCAAGCTCTCGCTCAGGACAATTTTCTTATCATACACATTGTTTAAAGCTGTGATAACCGAACGCAAATCCGTATTGCTGAAGCTAAAGGACTTCGTTTTGTACGCCAACACATTTTGCTCTGGCTGCTCAACACTAAACGTTTTGGTTGTCTTATTATAGGTACCCTTACCATTCGCAGATAGGTACACTCCGGAATCTGTATCAGTATAGAACATTACCTTGCCTTCCTCCACTACAACCTCCACCGTATTGTCTTCAGGATAAGCTTTTACATTGAAAGAAGTGCCGATGTCACGTACATATACTCCGGCCGCATCGATGATAAATGTTTTATCATCTTCATGCTGAATATTAAAATATGCCTCACCTTTGATTTTGACCAGATGATTTCCATTTTGTTTATTGTACGTGTAAGCAAGCTCCGTGCGCTTGTTAAGAAAAACGCCACTGCCATCGGGCAGGGTATCTGCTCTTGTCTCTTTTTGTGCCACCACTTCAACAACGCTGGGAATATCCGGATTCATCACACGATAGGCTACCAATCCGATGCTCAGGATTATTACAACACTTGCGGCCACTCTCCATACAAGCCATCGCCCAGATCTGCGCTCCGGAAATGAAATAGAACGCGACTGCGATGCCTGAAGTTTTGATTTCATTTTCAACCATGCAGCATCTGCATCGAACTCCTGTAAGTCCTTCGCTTCAGACGTTTTTTCAAAAATCAGTCTGCAATGTTCAAGGTACTTACGGTTTCCTTCGCTTTCCTTTGCCCATGATTCAACAAATTGGATTTCATCCTGGATAGCTTCACCTGCCAGGTATTTACCAATAAGGTCATCAATATGGTCAACGTCGTAGTTCACAATTCTAAGAATCCACTCATAAGTACTATTAACAGCGGGAGATAGTCCTTTAATTGCTCCCTCATGATTTTTAGAGCTTTACCCATCTGATTTTCTACCGTCTTCACTGAAATGTTGAGTTGCTCTGCAATTTCTGAATACTTTAATTCTTCGAAGCGGCTTAGCTTGAACACCAAACGGCATTGCTCGGGAAGTTTGTTTAACGCTTTGTAAATCCGGCCCTCCAATTCAGAAGCCATCACGGTGTGGGTAACTGACTCAACACTTTTTTCGGCGACGGCTATCTCAACGGTCGCATGTTGTTGTTTAACTTTTTCATGTTTAATAACATTGAGCGCCGCATTGCGCACCATGGCATAGAGATACGGTTTAACGCCCGTATGAATGGATAGATTATCTCTTTTTTCCCATACGGAAAGAAAAGTAGCCTGAACGATTTCTTCGGCCTCGTCCCGGTCTTGCACAAAACTATACGCGTAATTGCACAACGGCTGGTAATAGGTTCTGAAAATCATCTCAAAAGCAGTTATGTCGCCCGCTCGCAGCGTCGTCAAAAGCTGATGTGACGTCAAATCCACTGTTTTGGCTTCCATGAACAGGGAAATTTACGTCTTTGCGGCGTTGAGGTTATGACAATTGGGAAAAGATTTACCCCTATGCCCGGAAAAGATATTTCCAAGTTCACCAAAGCGCCTGAAACTCATTTGAGGGGCTCTCCAATCCAGAATGGGGCTGCCGAGTCGATCGTGACTATTCCCGACTCAACTGTCTCCCAATTCCCATTCTTCTCAAAAATGCCTTTTGTGTGCAACAATGCCTCATCGGTGGACCTCAGCCAAACCTGGTGTCCACAGGGCATCCATTTCTCAAGTTTCCCGGTCCGGATTAAAGACCATCTTTTATCTGAAAATAACCCCATCTGAATATGCGGACTAAATTCTGTCAATCTTTCAAAAAATTCTTCCGTCGATGGACTAATTACATTCACGGATGCGATACCGTTTTGAATTAGAAATTCCATTCCAGTTCTTACGATATCAGCATTTTTGCATGGAAGGATCTCAAGCGGAAACTGATCTGCAACTTTTTTCTCAAGCGCATTCGTCGTCGTCTCGCATTGTAATACAGCGTCGATTTTTATCCCCCATTCCAATACCTCATCCAGGATAGCATCGGTGACCATAACGAGGGGTACCCATTCCAGCAGGGGCTCGACATACTTGAATGCCCTTGCTTCAAGGATAAATAACGCCGGCTCCTGGCCCTCTTTGACAAAATGATGAGACGACATATTAGTCCAAGCAATATCCGGTATCTAAGATCGGATCACAAATTAATAGTTGAGCGGATCAATAGGCCTCACTTAATATTAGATTTAACCGTTAAATTGCATTCTAATTCTCCTGCATGCTGCGAGCCAACGATTGCTATACTATTTTCAATCAAAGTATCGACGACTATCATGTGCATGATGAAGTAGACACCGCTGTTAAAAATCCTTATCCTGAGGGAAGTTTCAATTCACTATTGTATTCCAAAAATTGGATTGACACTGTACAGTGGCACCTCGAAGACATTATCCGTTCACCTTCAATAGATCCAGTCGAGGCGCTGAAAGTGAAGCGGCGAATAGATAAATCGAACCAGGATCGAACGGATATCGTGGAGCGACTGGACGATTACTTTTTTGAAAAATTCAGGAATGTCAAGCCTTTACCTGGTACTCGAATAAATTCAGAAACACCTGCGTGGTTGCTGGACCGTATGAGCATCCTCATGCTAAAAATATACCATATGAAAGAGCAAACAGAGCGTATTGACGTGAGTGCGGATCATGTGAAGGCAACGAATGCAAAACTTGCGACGCTGCTGGAACAGAAGTCGGACATGGAGCTTGCTTACGACGAGTTGCTCGAAGATATTTCCCAGGGTAAACGACGGTTCAAGATATATCGACAGATGAAAATGTACAACGACCCCTCCCTTAATCCGATGCTGTATGGCACGAGCTCCGATTCATAATTACTTTCGTTCTGAATGTTGTTTGGAGCTTTCAATTTAGACATCTATATTCAAACGTGGCACTCACCAAAATATTAGTATTACGTTTCTCTGCAATGGGTGATGTGGTGTTGCTTGTGCCGGTGATCCGTTCCTTTATTGCTAGTTACCCGGACGTAGAAGTCACGGTTGTAACCCGGCCTAAGTATGCATCTTTCTTTACAGACATTGAACGCGTTATTCCCTTTCCCGCCGATGTTGATCATACCTACAATGGAATCTTTGGAATGCGAGAGCTCTTCAAAAAACTGCTTAAGAAAGCGAGCTATGATATTGTGTTGGACATGCATGACCATATCCGTACTGTACTGCTAAGAAATTTGTTCAAGATCTTTGCCAACAAGGTGCTGGTTTTCGATAAGGGTCGAAAAGAAAAAAAAGCAATAACTAGAAAGGAAAACAAAGCCGCTACACAACTGATACACGCGGTGGAGCGTTACAGACTAGTTTTTGAAAAAGCAGGATTTCCTTTTTCAATTCAACCGCCGCCCTACTTTACGCTCAAGAAAAGTGTAAAAGATGAGACAACGGAATGGTTAGTGAAAAATGGCGTCATCAAAAATGAAAAGTGGATTGGCTTTGCTCCCTTTGCAATGCACCGTTCAAAAATCTGGCCTCTGGACAACTATACCGAAGTAATGAACCAATTGATTGCCAGATCGCCTGTAAAATTCTTTCTATTCGGAGGTGGAGAATCGGAAATAGAATTCTTTGAAACACTTAAAAAGAATTTTCCATCTCATGTCGTCGTTGTTGCAGGTCAACTTAAACTGAAGCAGGAGCTTGCCCTGATGGAGATGTTAGACATGATGCTTTGCGTAGATTCATCAAATATGCACCTGGCTAGCCTTATGGGAGTTCCTATGATCTCCATATGGGGGGGAACTCACACGGACGTGGGTTTTGGGCCGTACGGAAAGGGCGAGGAAAGCATTGTCCAAATCAGCAGGGACGAGTTACCCTGCCGACCCTGTTCCGTATACGGCAGAGAGAATTGTCTACGGGGAGACTTTGCCTGCCTGACTTGGATAAAGCCTGAAACAGTTGCAGAGCGTATTCATAAGGCAACATGAATAAAAACATCTATCAATAAATTTTCTGAACGAAATTTGAGCGCTTCACCCTCAATTAGGACGGAGCCAAATACATTATGAATAAAACCATTGACACTGTTATTTTCGATCTGGGCGCAGTTTTGATCGATTGGAATCCCCGCTATCTTTACCGAAAAATCTTTAAAACTGAAGAAGAAATTTCCTGGTTTCTTGAAAATATCTGTACGAGTGAGTGGAACGATCAGCAGGATGCCGGCCGTTCATTTAGGGAAGCCACCGAAGAATTGATTGCGAAGCATCCCGACTGGGAAATAGCTGTCCGAGCATGGTATGACCGTTGGCATGAAACGATCCAGGGGCCGGTACATGAAACCGTGGAGATCCTGAAACGCATTAAGGAGTCAAAAAAGTATCGGCTCTACGCATTAACAAACTGGTCTGAAGAAACTTTTCCCTGGGCGTTGAACAACTTTGAGTTTCTACACTGGTTCGAAGGCATCGTCGTTTCGGGTGTGGAAAAAATCCGAAAACCACAGCCGGAATTTTTTCAGATCCTTTTTAACAGGTATGAGGTAGATCCCAGGTTGTCACTGTTCATCGACGACAACGCAAAGAATGTTGAGGCAGGAAAGAAACTGGGACTAACGACCATACACTACCAATCACCGTCTCAGCTGCACAAGGAACTTGATCGGCTGGGGATTCTGTCGCGTTCAAACCATAGGTCTCTTTCCTGAATTATTTCGAATAGCTCAAAATGCAGTGTTCTATAATGTCACAGCATTCGTGAATCTGATCTTCTGTGATAACCAACGGTGGGGCCAGACGTATTATGTTCCCGTGGGTAGGTTTCGCCAGAAGGCCCCTCTTAGCCAGTGCCAGGCAAATGTTCCACGCTGTGCCGCTTTCGGGGCTGTCATTGATGACAATCGCATTGAGCAGTCCTTTACCTCTTACTTTGGTAATGAGGTGCGTTCTCTTCATCAATTCGGTCATCCGGTCCCTGAAAATAAATCCCAGCCTGTAAGCATTCTCAGCGAGCTTTTCATCTTTAACGACAGCCAATGCTTCCATACATACAACTGCGGCCAACGGATTTCCACCAAATGTCGAACCATGTTCACCAGGCTTGATCACCAGCATTATATCATCATTTGCCAAAACCAACGAGATGGGGAATACACCGCCCGAAAGCGCCTTCCCCAGGATTAGAATATCGGGCCTTACGTTCTCATAGTCGCAGGCCAGATTTTTGCCTGTGCGTGCAATTCCGGTTTGAATCTCATCCACCATTAACAGCACGTTATTCTTGCGACAGATGTCGGCCGCCCTTCTGAGGTAACCCTCTGCAGGCACATACACGCCTGCTTCTCCTTGTATAGGTTCGATCCATAGGGCACAAACATGTGGATGAGCAAGGGCGCGCTCCAATACCTGTACATCGTCATAATCAACAATCTCAAACCCCGGAAGAAACGGCCCGAACCCTTCTCTGGCAGAGGATTCTGAAGATGCAGAAATGACGCCCGTGGTCCGACCATGAAAATTTTGGCGGACAGCCACGATGATGGCTTTGTTGTCGGGTATACCCTTTCGTGTATAACCCCATTTCCTGGCTAACTTGATCGCGGTTTCGTTTGCTTCGGCACCACTGTTCATGAACAATGCTTTTTCATAGCAGAACAACTCACAAACATACTTTTCGGCGACTCCAAGCTTGTCGTTGTAAAAAGCTCTTGACGTCAAGGTTAACTCTTTTGCCTGGTCGAAGAGCGCCTGAAGTATACGCGGATGACAATGCCCCTGGTTCACGGCACTGTAAGCAGAGAGGAAATCGTAATAACGTTTTCCATCTACATCCCAAAGAAATACCCCCTCACCTTTGCTTAGCACAACAGGCAAAGGATGATAATTGTGAGCACCAAACTTCTCCTCCAGCGCAATAGCTTCCTGACTGGATATTATCGTCCCAAGCATAAATAGATAATCAAGATTTTATAATTCACCGAATTACAAATTTAATCAGGATTTTATAATAAATGTGTTCCTGCTGACTAGCAATTGTGTAGCGGCGGAATTGCAATAACTTTACGCCCATGGAAATTCTCATGGCGTTACTTGGGATAGTTTTGGGGGCGGGAATTGTCTGGTTGGCCGCACGATTTAGATTTATTTCTGCGACCCAAAGGCTAAACAGTTCCGTTTTGGTGGAACAAGAGAAAAACAAGAACCTTGAATTTCAGGTTAGCGAGCTGAAACGCGAGATCGAGGCTGAGCGAATAAAGGTAATGGAGGCAAACAACAATCTGGCAACGACAGAAGCCGACTATAGAAATATTCAAGAGAAATTGGAGGAGCAGAAGAGAGAATTGGAGAGACTCCATGAGAAGTTTGCCCTTGAATTTAGAAATCTGGCAAATGACATCTTTGAGGAGAAGAGTCAGAAATTCACAGATCAGAATAAGACGAACATGTTCGACCTATTGAAGCCGCTCGGCGAAAAAATTTTGGAGTTCGAAAGAAAAGTAGAAGACACGCACAGAGACACGATTTCAAGAAATTCAGCACTTCGCGAACAGCTTGAAAACCTACAGCGGCTCAATTTGCAAATGACGAAAGAGGCCGAGAATCTTACAAGGGCGTTGAAGGGCGACTCACAGACGCAAGGTGCATGGGGAGAATTCATCCTGGAAAGTATTTTAGAGAAATCAGGGCTGGAGCGTGACAGAGAATACACTATTCAACAATCATTCGCAACGGATGAAGGTCGCTTGAGACCTGATATTATTATTCGACTTCCTGATAAGCGACATGTCATCGTAGATTCAAAGGTAAGTTTGACAGCGTACAATAATTTTGTAAATGCGAGTACGGAAGATGAAAAGGTAGCAGCGCTGAAAGCACATCTGTTCTCAATACGACAGCACTTGAAAGTCCTTTCAGAGAAAAATTATCAGCGTATTTCAGACCGGCACCTGGATTTCATTATTATGTTTATCCCAATTGAGCCAGCGTATATACTGGCTATTCAAAGTGAAAAGAAACTATATGAAGAAGCCCTTGAGAAAAGAATCGTATTTGTTAGTCCGACACTGCTCATCCCTTCGCTTCAACTGATTAAGAATGTCTGGAAGCAGGAGTATCAGAACAGAAATTCTCAGGAGATTGCAAGGCACGCTACATCGTTGTATGAAAAGTTTGCTGGTTTCACTAATGACCTTATTGAAATTGGCAACCAACTTAGAAAAACGCAGACCTCATATGAGAATGCAATGAACAAACTGGCCACCGGGAACGGCAACCTTGTAAAGAGCGTTGAACGTTTCAAAGTGCTTGGTCTTAAGCCATCAAAATCCGTGGATCAGCGCTTATTAGATCGCTCAGGTGAACAAACAGACCTTTTTGAATAATTTGCCATGAAAATTACATCAGAAAACAAACTCAAAAAATTAATCGTAGTAGGTGATCGGGTCTTGATCAAGCCTGCAAAACAATCAGACAAAACCTCTTCTGGTTTATACCTACCTCCAGGTGTACAGGAAAAAGAAAAAATTCAAAGTGGGTATGTAATAAAAGTTGGTCCTGGTTACCCACTGCCTCTACCGGTCGAGGAGGATGATATGTGGAAAGGAAAGGAGGAACAGGTCAAGTACCTGCCGCTTCAGGCACAAGAAGGCGATCTTGCAATCTTTTTACAAAAGGGAGCCATTGAAGTAATTTATGAAGAAGAAAAATACTTTATTGTACCTCAGGCTTCCATCCTTATGTTGGAGCGAGACGAAGATTTGTGAGAATTGAACACTTTTTGATGAATTGAAGTTACCATTAGATAAAAAAATACTGAATAAATGGCTGGGCTTTCATTTGATGTTTTGAGAACGGGGAAGAAGTATGCTTTAATTAATCATGGAGAAAAGCATGAATTTATAATTGAAAATATTTTGGTTAATGGTGATTTTAGAGTCAAGGACCTCTTAACGTTGGAGCGTTATCATTTAAAGGATCTCATAAAATATGGCAAGGGAAAGGACTTTTTATTAGAAGAAATACCATGAAGAAAACAGTTGGAACCCTATTCTCTGCACTGCTCTTTTTTAGTCTATATGCTCAGCCTTCTGAAGATCTTCCCGGAGATTTCCTGGGCCAGAGTTTTCATAAGGAGAGAAGGCAGGCGCTGCGCGAAAAATTACCACCAAATTCTGTTGCCGTATTCTTTGCCAATCCGATTAGAAACCGTTCGAACGATGTAGACTTTGTCTATCATCAGGATCCAAATTTTTATTATCTCACAGGTTATAAGGAGCCGGACGCTGTGCTGCTGATCTTTAAAGATAAACAAACAGCAAATAATGGAAACCAGTACGATGAAATAATCTTTGTACAGCCACGAAATGCCCAGGCTGAAATGTGGACCGGAAGACGTTTGGGCAACCTGGGCGTAAAAGAAACCTTGGGACTCAATGAAGCCTTTAATAACACGGACTTCAAGAAATACAACGTTGATTTTTCTAAATTTCAGGCGGTACTATTCACCGATTTTAATAATGATGTCCGGGATAATCCATTGGACTCAGCTGATCTGTACAGCTTGATCGAACAATTCAAACAAAAGGTAAACTATCCGTCGGTGGGAACGATCAACGTGTCAAGGGAGGCGAGAATAAACAACCTGAATACTAGGGAGCTGGCTGTGATCATGGGTACACTAAGAGGAAAAAAGCAGCCCGAGGAATTGGCTCTGATTCGGAAGGCCGTCGCTATTTCTGGAATGGCGCAGCGTGAAGTGATGAAGGCCATTAAGCCGGGCATGTCGGAAAGAGAAATTCAAGGTATCCACGAATACGTATTCAAGAAATACGAAGCTGAAGACGTGGGTTATCCCTCAATTGTCGGAGCCGGACATAACGGTTGTATTCTTCACTACATCGAAAATTACAAACCAAATGTCAGAAACACCGAATTAATATTGATGGATCTTGGTGCGGAGTATCATGGATATACAGCTGATGTAACGCGAACCATACCGGTTTCAGGTAAATTCTCTCCTGAGCAAAAAATGATCTATGAGCTTGTTCTAAAAGCACAGGAAGAGGCAATGAAAGCATGTAAACCCGGAGTCACAACGCAGGAGTTAAGCGCAATTACGCGACGGATCGTTAACAAAGGTCTCGCCGAATTAGGTATCATAAAAAGCGAAAATGAACAACATTTGTATTACCCTCACGGTTGTTGCCACCATATAGGCCTCGACGTACATGACCCCGTCCCTCAGGGAAGACTTGAGGAAAATATGGTCATAACTGTTGAGCCAGGAATCTATATACCTGAAAACGCAAAGTGTGATAAGCGCTGGTGGGGAATTGCCGTGCGCATTGAGGATGATTGTCTTATTACAAAAGAGGGATATGAACTTCTTTCCTCTTCAGCACCCAGAACAATTGATGAAATCGAGGCACTTATGAAGGAACCGAGCCCGCTGGATGACTTCGAACTGCCCGAGATCAAATAATCAAATTACCTCAGGTGATAAAGTAATAATTTCGGTAACCAAATGTTCTTACACTAGAATCGTTCGAGGTTTGAAAAGAAAAAGTTTCCTTCGATGATAGCGTTTTCATCGCTGTCAGATCCATGAATGGCATTTGCCTCAATCGATTTCGCAAACAGATTGCGTATGGTTCCAGGAGCGGCCTTCGCGGGATCCGTTGCTCCAATTAATTTACGAAAATCCTCTACAGCATTTTCTTTTTCAAGTATCATCGGTACGATAAAACCAGAAGACATGTATCTGCAAAGATCCTTGTAAAATGGGCGATCCTTATGGACTGTGTAAAATTCGCCTGCCCTTTCCGGCGTGAGCATTGTTTTCTTCATGGCGATGATCCGAAACCCCGCCTCTTCAATGATTTTGATAATAGCACCTGATTTGGATGCACCCACAGCATCTGGTTTTAGCATTGTAAAGGTCCTGTTGCCGGCCATATTCAATTAGTCAGTGTTTAAATTGTTGAGAACGGCCGCAAAAATAGCATAATAGAACATAGTCTTGCCAACGCTCAACAGATTTTATGGCATATTCCCTGTAATCCGTTGAACAATTGACCATTATGCATTGACTACCCATTAAATTTCCCCATTTTTGCCACTTGCTTTTTGGAGAGTCAATGGAAAAGATCCAGGAGTTCAAAAAATATTTAAATACACCTAGAAAAGCGGTTCTTTTGACCCATTTTAAACCAGACGCAGATGCGCTCGGATCTGCCCTCGGGCTGGCGCAGTATCTGAAGAAAAAAGGACACGCAGCACAGGTTATTACTCCCAGCGACTACCCAGATTTCATTTCCTGGATGCCAGGGAATAAGGACGTGTTGATTTTTCAGAAGGATAAACCTGAAAAGGCTACCCGGTTTATCAATGACGCTGATGTTATCTTTTGTCTGGACTTCTCTTGTTTGAATAGAATCAATGAACTGGGCGACTTAGTGCGAAAATCAACGGGGAAAAAGGTTTTGGTTGATCATCACCTTGAGCCCGATAAATTTGCAGATTTTGAGCAATGGGACGGCACCGCGGCTTCAACGGCTGAGCTGGTGTTCAAATTAATAGACGAACTGGGCGACAAGACTTTGATCGACGGTGAAATCGCTGAGTGCTTATATGCAGGAATAGTGACTGATACCGGAGGCTTCCGGCATTCTAATACGACGCATCAGGTGTTAAAGATCGCCTCCGAGCTCGTGGAGCACGGCGCGGATCCTTATAAAGTCTCAAAGCTCATCTACGACACCAATACGATCGAACGACTGCGCCTGATGGGTTTTGTCCTAAGCGAAAAGCTCAAAGTGCTTCCTGAATATCGCACGGCTTATGTGGCACTCACCGCCGATGAATTACGAAGATTCGGTTCACAGACTGGTGACACCGAAGGATTGGTGAACTACGGTCTGTCTATTAAAGGAATCAGACTGTCTGTGCTTATTTCAGATCGAAAGGAAAACATAAAACTATCGCTGCGATCTCTTGGCAATTTTTCTGTAAACGATATGGCGAAGGCTCATTTTGATGGAGGTGGTCATCGAAACGCCGCTGGAGGCCAGACCTCATTAACCCTTGATCAAACGGTAGCGAAGTTCTTGAGTATCTTGCCTCTTTACAAGGATCAACTTAATAACGAATAACATTTACAACTTTTTAGAAATTTAGACTGTCTAACCCAATAAATATGAATAGAATTTCAAATGTGCTGATCGGATTAACGGTGTTGCTTTGTATTGGCTGTAATAAAGAAACTGAGAAACAAACGGCCAACGGACTTAAGTTCAAGGTTGTCAAAAGCGGAGATGGTGTGCAGCCCCAAAAGGAAGAAATTCTTGTATTTGATTACCTGTTAAAAGATTCGAAAGACTCTGTGTGGAGCAATAGTCATGTTGAAGGGATGCCATCGGCGGTTCAGATAAATGACACATCGGCGATGAGCGCTGAGAACGGAATAGTCCAAATGTTTCGTATGCTTTCAAAAGGCGATAGTGTTACCGTAACTCTTCCTATTGAAGAATTCTTTAAGACAGGCGTAGGCGCTCCTGTACCTAACGGGGTGGATACCAGCATAGAGCTTTCATATTGTATCCAGGTCAGGGACATTATGAAAATGGACGACTTCAAAACCTTCCAAACGGAACTCATGGAAAAGAAAAGGGAACAGCAGGTGGGAAGGGACGCTACGATCATCAACAAGTACTTAGCTGAGAACAATATTACAGCGCAGCAGGATACAAGTGGATTGAGGTATGTGATTCATACCAGCAAAGGTGGGTCGAAACCGACTGTGGAAAATTGTGTAGAGGTTAGTTATCGTGGCAAGTTTTTGAAGGACGGAAAAATATTCGATGAGTCCGAAAAATTATCGTTCCCGTTGAACGGTGTTATACCTGGCTGGCAATTGGGCATTCCTAAGCTGGGGATTGGAGATTCTGCCACCTTTTATATTCCCTCAGGATTAGCTTATGGACCAGCAGGTTACCCGGGCGCCATACCCCGTGACGCAATTTTAATATTCGATGTCGAGCTGCTTGGTTTCGGTGGTGAATTTGACGAAGTGACTCGAACTTGTAAATAATAGATTATGAAGATGAACGCAAGAGGTCTAATAATTGGAATTTGCCTGGCATGTATCGGTATAGTTAGCGCGTGTAATGACGGGCCGGATGTTCCCAGCGAATTAGAGACATGGTTACAGGAAATAGATGAAATTGATGCAGCACTTGCGGCTTCGGGCGCAACTGCAATAAAAGACCCAAGTGGTGTTCGCATGGTTATTTCCACTTTGGGTACAGGTTTGCCGGCACAACGGAACAACGGCGTGGATGTTACTTATGTAGGAAGAAGGTTTAGCGATAAAGTTGTATTTGATCAGGGGCACACACGCAACAATCTTACCCAATTCATCGACGGATGGGAGATCGCTTTGTCGCTGCTGCCTGTCGGGTCCGAGGCAACAATTTATATCCCATCCCTTTTGGGTTATGGGACTGGCGGACAAGGTGCTTCCATTCCGCCCAATACAATTCTGGAGTTCGATATCATTTTTAACGAAGTGGTCATGACAACGGCTGAAATTGAACAAATCAAAGAGGACACCACTGCGATAGATCAATATCTGCTGGATAAAGGTATCGCTGCAGTAGAAGATCCTTCAGGTATACGATACGTTATCACCACACCCGCCGCAGGACCGACAGCTACGTGGTACGACAGACTTGAATTGAAGTATGCTATCAAGCTGCTGACAAATGATGCTGTCACGGTTGTTACATTGGAGCGAACACCCAACGATCAGTTTTATAGCCGACCCGTTGATTATATCCATGGGATGAAAGCGGGACTTCAAAAAATGTCGGAAGGATCAAAAGCAACGTTCTATATTCCCTCTACATACGCGTTTGGTACCGCTGGAGGTTCGGATGGTTCGGGCGTTACCATCCCTGGCGACGCAAACATCATCATAGAGGCTGAGTTGATCAACATACAATAGACATGAAGTTGTGCTTCGCGACCAATAATAAACACAAACTAGCAGAAGCTAAGGACATAGTAGGAAAGGATTTTCAAATTGTAAGCTTAGAGGAAATCAACTGTTTTGAGGAATTGCCGGAAACCAGCCCCACGTTGGAAGGCAATTCATTACAAAAGGCAGAGTTTGTATTTAATAAGTTTGGTGTCGCATGCTTCGCTGATGATACGGGGTTGGAAGTTGAGGTATTGGATGGCGAGCCAGGCGTGCTTTCTGCACGGTACGCTGGTGAGCAGAAAGACAGCAATGAAAATATAGACTTGTTGTTGAAGAGACTTCACCACTTCCCACACCGAACGGCAAAATTTCGTACGGTTATCACGTTGGTTGGCTTGGATCCGGCTCCCATGTCTTTTGAGGGCATTGTACAGGGTCGAATCACGCAGGAACGGAAAGGTAGTTCTGGTTTTGGATACGATCCGGTTTTCATACCCGATGGCCATACAAAGACTTATGCTGAAATGAGTCTTCAGGAAAAAAGTTTATTAAGCCACAGGGCCCTGGCTGTACGAAAGCTGGAGGCGCATTTAAAGACCCTTAGTTCCGCCCATTAAAAGTTATTTGTATTTTGGTAGTTTATTTCTATGCCTGCACCTTACACGATTGGGATTACTGGCGGCAGCGGTTCCGGGAAAACTTATTTTATAGAGGCATTATCCTCACACTTTCATCCAGATCAATTGTGCCTTATTTCGCAGGATCACTACTACAAGCCAAACGATTTCCAGCAAACGGACAAACAAGGGGTCAAGAACTACGACTTGCCGGAATCTATAGACCGAGGGCAATTGCATACTGATATTTTGAAATTAAAGCGGGGAGAGTCTGTGATCAAAACAGAATATGCCTTCAACAAACCCGGGGTTGTACCAGGGCAGGCTGAGTTCAGACCTGCACCTATTCTAATCGTCGAAGGCCTTTTCGTACAGTACTTCTCAGAAATTGAGAAAGAACTTGATCTCAAAATTTTTATCGAGGCGAAAGATTACCTTAAACTGAGCAGGAGAATTAGACGTGATAATGAAATAAGAGGCTATGATCTCGATGACGTGTTGTATCGTTATCATCATCACGTCATGCCGGTATATGAATCGATGATCGAGCCGTTGAAACATCGAGCGGATTTTATAGTTCCAAATAACCACGATTTTGAACGGGCCCTATTTATATTGGTTAAGGGATTGAAGACTTTACTTGAGGATAATTAAAAAGGCTGCCAGAGTGCAGCCTTCCTAATTTTCACGCTAAACAAAGCCTTACGTTGATGCAACCGCTCTTTTAGGCTCCGGCTTAGCTTCTGCACGCTTCAAACCAGATTTGTCGAAATCCAGAACAATTGGTGCTGCCATAAATATTGAGGAGTAGGTCCCGGTCAATACACCGACGAGAAGTGCGAAAGAAAAGCCCCTTAGCACTTCGCCGCCGAAGAATAACAACGCTATGACTACCAGTAGAACCGTACCGGAGGTAATAATCGTTCGGTTCAGCGTGCTATTGATAGCATCGTTGAAAATCTTCGCCCGGTTATGTGACGTTCCCATGCCCAGATACTCACGGATGCGGTCAAAGATGATAACCGTGTCATTAATCGAGTAGCCAATAACTGTTAATATAGCCGCTATAAAGACCTGGTCGATTTCAAAAGAAATTCCAAATACTCTGACAATTGCGAAAGACGCAATAACAAATAATGCATCATGCGCAAGCGCAACAACCGCGCCGGCACTAAACTGCCATCTACGAAAGCGAATAAGGATATAAATGAAAATTGCCAGCAGCGACAGGATCGTAGCTTGAAGCGATGCAGTTTTAGTATCGTCCGCAACGTTAGCACCCACCTTCGTCGAGTTGGGTATAGCAAAATGCTGCGCGTCTACTTTGGAATCGTCGGCTATGAATTTTAACCCAGTAGATTTCTCCAACCCACTGACTAAGGTACTTTTTACTTTTTCATCAGCGGTTTCTGTTTCGTCGTCAATAATATAAGAGGTTACTACTTTGACGACGTTATTGCCACCAAAGTTTTTCACTTCAGTACCGGCGCCCTCAAAACTCTCAGTCAGATCAGTTTTTAACTCAGTAGCATCCACCGGGTCGTGAAAAGTGACGACATACGCTCTGCCACCCTTGAAATCCACGCCATAATTCAACCCTTGAATGAGAATCAATAAGATACCAATACCAATTACAGTTCCTGAAAAAATATAAGCGAGCTTTCTCTTGCCTATAAAATCGAAGTTTGCGTTTGATGCTACAAAACTCGAAATGAATGTCTTAAAATGAATATTGCTATCGTCCCCCTTTTTTGCCACCATCCAGTCAATGACCACGTGTGAAATGTAGACTGCTGTAAAAAATGTTGTTGTTATACCAACCATCAGCGTAATAGCAAAACCCTTCACGGCACCCTGGCCAAATAGATATAACATCAATGCCGTAAGGAATGTGGTGATGTTCGAATCCAGGATAGTCGAGAAGGAACGCTTAAACCCGAGGGCAATCGCCTCGCGAAGACGCTTGCCTGCGCGCATTTCTTCCCGTATACGCTCGTAAATAATTACGTTTGCATCGACCGCCATACCCATCGTTAATACGATGCCTGCAATACCAGGTAATGTCAAGGCTGCGTCAAGCTGAGCAAGTATGCCCAATACAAAGAACAGGTTGAAGACAAGTGAAAAATTCGCTACCGCCCCACCTTTACCATAATAGGCGACCATGAAAATTACGACTAAGGCCAACCCACAGACTACTGAAAAGACGCCCTGACCCCTGGCCACTTCACCCAACGTGGGACCAATGATTGCTTCTTCAACAATTCTTGTTGGTGCTGGTAAAGAACCGGCCTTAAGAACGTTGGCCAGGTCTTTCGCTTCCTCCTGGGTAAAGTTTCCGGCAATCTGTGAATTACCGTTCGGAATCTCCCCGTTTACGGATGGCGCAGAATACACAGTATTGTCAAGTACGATTGCAATTCTGCCTTTTGGACTCTTGCTTGAAGCTTCTGCGGTCCACTTTGCCCATACGCGCGTACCGGTTGCGTTCATATTCATGCTCACTGCAGGCTGGGCGAATTCGTCGAGGTCGTTGCGGGCATCTGTTATAACCGTGCCATCAAGCTTCGCCTTCCCATCTCTCCTGATATCCAAAAAGAACAACTCCAAAGCCTCTCTACCGCTTTGATCTTGATCGGGTTTGTTGGCCCAGAAGACGCCAACCGTTTTCGGAAGCAAACTCTTGATTTCCGCTCTCTTAAATATTGCATTTATTTTAGAAGTGTCTTTGACATCGTAACGGAAAGTACCCGGAGGTGTGCTTAAAGCGAACAAGGGAGACACGTTGACATTTTGAAGTGAGTCTAGACCCTTCGTGGCTTCTGATTTTGTCGTGTCGGATGGCGTTTGGGTACTGTCCCCTAGCAACGCAGATAAATTTTCCTCTTCCTTCGGTTCGTCAGAGGCCGATGCAGTTGTGGATGTGCGTTTCGCCTCTTTCACAAGTATATCATTGATTGCGAGAAGCGACGTGTTAAGCGTGCTTGGTTCAATGACATCCCAAAATTCAAGTTTTGCGACACCCTGCAAAAGCTTGCGTACACGTTGAGGGTTGTCTGCCCCGGGAATTTCAATTTGAATTCTGCCTGTTCCGGGAAGACGCTGAATATTGGGTTGGGATGTTCCAAATTGATCGAGGCGATTGCGAAGTATCGTAAAGGACCGGTCTATAGCATTCTCGATCTCCTCGTTCACCACGTCAATGACCTTGTTATCATCGTCGTTTGAAGCTATCCGACCCTTGGTGGCCGAATTGGCAAATAAAGATGTCAGTCTCTTGCCGGGATTCGCCTCACGGTAGGCTTCGAAGAACAAATCGCTGAAATTCCCTTGACTTCTTACTTGCTGCGTGCGGGCTATTGCCAATGCTTTCAGAAAAGAGGAGTCCTGGCTGTTCGCACTTAACCCTTTGATAATATCGACGGGAGAAACCTCAAGTGTAACGTGCATTCCTCCCTGCAAGTCCAGTCCGAGGCTCAGCTCATTATCCTTAACTTCCTTGTACGTATATTCTGCTCCAAAGAGATTATAGACCGGGATATTCCATACTGAGTCCAGGTAGACCTGCTTCTTGCTCAAGTCCACAACGCCATCGCTATTTGTTGCGTGCTCAATAGCATCCTGCTGAACGCCGCGTGCTACGTATGTGAATGACAGGTAGTATAAACAGAGAGCCGTTATCACTACCGTTAGAACGATTATTAAACCTTTATTTTGCATATGATTAATTAGATAGAACCTTAAAAAATTGAATCAGAAGACATTGGGTTGTCTCTTAGAAAAACTATGAAGGGAACCTTTAGGGGGCGTTCGGCGAAATAGCCAGTCCGAATAGCGTTCGGAAGCATTGACTTACGGGGATCGAAATATTAAACTGTGGTGATTCTGTTTGTTTTTCTTTGAACAGTATCTCGAATAGTAAAAACACATTTGGATTTAATTCAACCTGGGCAGATGAAGGCACAGTTGAGGATGGAACCGAAAAACAAAGCTGACTCTCTGAGTTTTCTTCTTCGCTTTGTTCAGTTTTTGTTTCTTTTTTCTGAAGCGACTGATGTGGGGGGTAAAAAAGTTGAGAGGCTATGACTGCCAAAGCGACGATCACCCCCATGGCTGCGCTTGCGATATGTGTCTTAGCTTTTATCATTCCTAAAGGGTTACAAAAGTAGTAATTTGGGAGATCAAATCCATGTTTTAAGTTTAAAGCGTAAAGCATAACGCTGAAAGCTAGTGGGTGCTGATGGAAAGCGATTGGAGAAAATGAAACCCTAAACTTCAAATTGCTTCAAAGCTTAAACTTACAATCAGGGAGGATATAACAAGACGGATGCTTTCTACACATTCGGAGAGCCAGTCAGCTTTCTGCTTTGCGCTTTCTGCTTAAAGCAAAAAGATAGGTAACGTCCCGATATTTATCGGTCCCGATAGTTATCGGGACTCTCCCGTCCACCCGGTTGGCCGATAGTACCATCAGTCCCGATAGCTATCACCAGTGGGCTTAACTGCTCTGTTCGGTCCCCATAATTATCGGAAGGGAAGAGGGATCCAAAAACAAAAAAGCCTCACAGTAACGTGAGGCTTTTTTAATAAAAGATAGGCAACGACTTACTCTCCCGGGTGTTATCCTAGTACCATCAGCGCTGGTGGGCTTAACTGCTCTGTTCGGAATGGGAAGAGGTGATCCCCACCGCTATAGTCACCTTAAACTCTTGAGTGATATCTGTACCCCTTTCACCGGCCGAAGCTTTAGCGAAGGCGGGTATAGTCACCTTAATGCTTTAAAGGTCAACGGTCCACTGACCACAGTCCACCGTTGTGCTGAGCACTTTCTGTGGACTGTCGACTGTTGACTGTCGACTTTTCAATATCCTTGACATGTTGCGTGAAGAAACAGTAGTGTGTAGTAATAAAATAGTGGCGAGCACATAAGTTCTCGTTTTTTGATAATCACTTGTTGTCTTTTATTGTAGTTTCTTATCTGAAGCGTTCGGGTAATTAGTACTGCTCAGCTTTGACATTTCTGCCTTTACACCTGCAGCCTATCAACGTCATAGTCTTTGACGTCCCTTAATGGAAGTCTCATCTTGAGGTAAGTTTCGCGCTTAGATGCTTTCAGCGCTTATCTCATCCCAACATAGCTACCCGGCGATGCAGCTGACGCCACAACCGGTACACCAGCGGTTGGTCCAACCCGGTCCT
>JAICGJ010000072.1 GCA_025923195.1 Chryseolinea sp. | reverse complement strand
TGTGGTTTTCGAAGGTGACGGGTCTCTTCGCCTTCCCAGTCCGGTTGAATCTTAATGCGAGTTCTTCCGTCGCGGCGCCTTTGACGTGAATGAACGTAGTGGTCCCTTCGGTACCTCTGCAAAGGATTAAGCTGGTCTCAAACTGTTACTAGATTCCTTTTGGCGTTGTGCGGTTGCTTTTGCAGGTTGGTCCCACTAACAACGGCGCCTGCTAGGTGCCGGCAAGACCACTGTGTCTATAAAGTGTCGGAGGATTAACTCCTACGGGGCTTGTTGACAGTTTGGACTTTCGGATGAGAAACCTGGACTTTACACTTTCAGTTTGTTGATGCTATATTGTCCAGACCTGCTTTTACAAAAACTATTGTTGGGTGCTAGCTTAACCAAAAAAATACACTTCCATTATTGGCGCAGAAATCTTGTAACTGTTTCTTTCACAAGTGCCCGTTCGCAGAATAAAAAGTCAGCATGTCCACAGTCGCTATCAAGTTCAAGTAAAGTAGCCCCAATGGTTTTAGCTAAATCGATGGAACTTTGCGGATTCACAAGGTGATCAGATTTTGAAACAATGATTAAAGTTTTCGCCTTGATTTGCTTTTTCATATCAGCTATTGTTTTTCCTGAACTCTGATAAATGTCATGTGTAATTATGGCGTTCACCTGGCAAAGGTAATCTTCGGGTTTCATTCTTTTTAGAAGGTCCGTTTGCCGAGCAAACATTATAGAATCGACTTTTTCTTGTTTTGCGCTCCGAATCCAATAAGATGGCGTGTAAATATTTAGCATGTTTACATTTGAAGCCATTTGTAGTGCCAATTCTTTGAATTCTTCATCTTTTCCTGGTATGCTAAGCATAGCAGCAATTGTCTTCCAAAGCATTATGTCATAAGTGGACAATTTTGGTGATCCTGAAATCGAAATGACGTTATCTGCAAAGCCCGGATATGACACCAACCATTCCATTACCTGAAGTCCACCCATGGAACCTCCCATGAGTACTTTCACATGATTAATACGAAGGTGCCTCGTCAATAATTCGTACTGCGAATTCACCATGTCCCCAATCGTGACTTCACCAAATGAAGAATTGTTGGAAGGTGAAGAAGAGATGCCATTCCCGAAAGCATCCACTACGACAACATAAAGACCTGCCGTGTCCATCAATAGGGGAACTATCTCATGGCACATTTCTTCGCTCTTGCCAGTAATCCAAGTAGGAAATAAAACTACATTGCTTTTGCCTGCATTAAGTTTGCCGATTGTGCTATAACCAATTATACAATCTTTTATTTCTTTGCCAGAAACGGTTTTGAAGTTTCCCAGTGAAACTGTTTTAGAAACACACTGCGCACTGAGTTTTCCTAAACACACCAGTACAATAAGTAATATTCTCATGTACATCATATTACGAGTACATTAATAATTTATATAAGTTAATCTTTTTTGGCAGGTTGCCTCTGAATGCGTCTAAACTTTTTCAAATAACCGCGATCTAGAGTCAACTTATTTCAGTGAGATGATGGCGCAAATCTGGCGACACGGCTGCTGGTTTTAGGGGCGGATCGTTGAAGCCTTTAATAATGAGCCATACAGCAACGGTTATCTGAATCGGGAGCAAAGGCATTGCCATCTCTCCGATTGAGGGATACCCCAGTAACATCATTAATGTTACTCCAATAAATTGAAGTGTGATGCCAATGGACCCCATTACAGCTAACACGCGCGGAACCAGTTTGAAGCGGAACAGCGAAATATAGAAAACAAACATCCAGGCACCAATAGCAAGCAACTGCATAATATGGGCCGAGCGTCTGGCGGAAGCCACCGCTGCACCGACAACCTGATATAGCTCTGAATCTGCAGTACCTGAAGTAACGAACGCATTGCTTATAGACAGCATAGACATTATGGTACCGCCCTGCACGACATCCAGTGTACAGCTGACGGCACAAACCACCACAAACAATAGCGCAGCCGATTTACTATAGAGCCGGAATACCTGAAAAGCAGTGATACCAAGATAAACGGTTAGGGCTGAGCCTACAAAAGAGAGAAGCACAGCCGATCGAATCTGAAATGAATGCGCTGACACAGCAGTAAGGAAAGTTGGAGAGCCAAAAGTTATTGGCTTAG
The DNA here is from genome assembly GCA_025923195.1 of Chryseolinea sp. Lineage (GTDB taxonomy): Bacteria > Bacteroidota > Bacteroidia > Cytophagales > Cyclobacteriaceae > Chryseolinea. The sequence continues at coordinate 23,941 of JAICGJ010000072.1, read as the reverse complement.
ACAATATGAAAGGCAGCGTGAGAGCGGCGGCTAACTGAAATAATAACAGAATGCCGACAGTCCGTCCAATTGTAAATGCAAATCGTGATGAAGTTTGCAAACGCTTTTCTTCCTGGCCGGGTAAGTTATAGGATTGCATTGTAATTGGTTTTTTTAAAATTTCATTTTAATACACAGCTAAACTAAGTTTATAAAATGATCACTTCGATCGAATAGCTATAGACGACAATTAATCGTCAACAGACAGCAAGAATTAAATACAAATCTTATCAATCTAATGGTTCGAGCAAGACCTGTTGGCCAATAGCGTAGGATTGTTGGTGGACCCAGCCCACCTGCTGTCACGCAACCTGCCTGCCAGGCAGTAACTTTACGAGGAACACCACATCGCCTAGAAAAAAGGCGCGATCAAGCTATAGTGGATCAGGATTGGTCGGCAGCGACAGCTTTTTTCACACCGTCGTTTTCGAAGGTGACCGATTTCTTCGCCTTCCCGGTCCGGTTATATCTTAATGTAAGGTCTTTCGTCGCGGTACCTTGGACATGGATGAACGTGGCTGTCCCGTCAGTAGCGTAAGAATTTCTCACCACACCGTCGGTGCTGTTGTCAAGCACGATACCCGGTACGTCTTTGTCCCTCAAGCCCTGCCTGCCTGAAAACATATCAACAGTGAAGTCCTGTACATTCTTAAGAACCAGTGCAGACTGCCACGCGGGCTCGGTATCCTTTTCGTTCCATTCCACGGATACGTCGCGGAGCTGCAGACCCTTTACGTTTTCAATAAGCATGGCATCCGTTGCGCGCTTGTCCTCGGCATTCTCCACATCCATGAAGATTCGCACGTTCGACATGCGGATGTTCTCCAGCAGCTGACCTGCATGTCCCGTGATCGTAGAAGTGCCACGCGCTCTCACCGTAATGTTGTCGATGAAAATGTCTCGGATCTGGCCAAGTGCAGAGGCATCTGTTCGTTTCTTCAGCACAAACTTGCACATCTCCGAGTCCCCCCACCAGTTCCAGTGACGCCGGCTGGTGTCGATAGTAAGATTGGAGAAGATTACGTCGCTGACCACTGCGCCGTCCTGTACATTGATACCAAATCCCTTATTTGAATTTCGGATAACGCAGTTGCTGAAGATGACGTGCCGGATGTCCGCCTCCGTTTCAGTGCCGATCATCAGTGGTGTCGACGAGGAGGTGAGGACACAGTTTGTTACGGTAACATTTTCTACAACGTTAGCCTTTCTGCCGTTCCTCGCGATGGCCTTCAGCACGATGGCGTCGTCGGCGGTGGTGATGATGCAGTCGGATATGACCACGTTCTTCGATGAACAGATGTCGATCCCGTCGGCGTTGACACCTTTTTCGAGGTCGGAATAAATGTATACGCCTCGAATGGTCACTCGGTCGCAGTCGTTGAGGCGAACGGTCCAGAGCGGCGCGTTTATGACGCTGATGTCACGGAGCCGCACATTGGTGCAGTCGTTAAGCACGAAGAGAAAAATGTTCATCGCTTCGCGACTACGGTAAAATCGCTTCATTTCAATGCCCGCCTGGCGAGCGATCTCCTGCTCTTTCGCGATCTCGGGGTCGGCGCCGCGCACGTCGTCGTAGTCGTAACGTGCCAGGCCATCGATAGTGCCCTTGCCAGTAACCCCGATGTTTTGCGCATTTTCCGCGAAGATCAACGCCCGGGAATCTTTCACATAGTCGCCCCTTTGCTGACTGGCGAACAATGTAGCGCCTGCCTCAAGATGGAGCGTAACGTTGTCGCGCAGCTGCACTGTGCCGACGGTGTATTCTCCGGCCGGTACCTGAACCGTACCACCGCCAGCCTTGGTGCAGGCTTCGATGGCGTCGCAAAAGGCTTTAGTACCGTTGTCCGTGCGAACGCCCGTAGCACCGTAGTTCCTCACGTCAAAGGGCGAGGTTGACGCGTCGGACGTTTTAGCCGTTGAAGATAAGAGGCCGAGACCCAGCAATGCAGGGGTATATCCTAGGATGGTACGGCGGGTGGGCAGCTGTTGTTTCATGATGGTTTCTTTGATGGATAAACAGAATACAAAGTAATCATCTTCCAAGGCCTCTGCAAAGGATTAACCATGTGTTGGTGTTGTGCGCAGGCTGTAGCACAGATCACCAACAACACCACGAATCTGGATAACAGGCTTGGGCTCATGAGTACCTCAACGTAACCTAAAGATTATTTGTAAGTCTCTAGGCAATGTTGGTGTTCGTGTAAACTGCAGACTTCGCTATTGTTCTGTTGCGTGTAGGGTAATGGGTTGGGATCACCAAAGACGGTACCGGTCTTTGTAAAGACACTCACCAGAATAAGGGCGGTTCATTTTGATTATTCTTAATAATTTCAACATGCAACCGTCACTCTTAAGAAAGTAGCAGGTATGGAAGTCGTATTCTTGACGGTGCTTTTGTTTTGACTGTTAAACAAAACTTCTAATTCATGTTGAAGATCTGAAGTCTTACCATTCTTTTCAGCCGCTTCAAAAGCATTCATCGTAGGGCCATAATAGTTTTTGAACGTGTTGACGAATTCTGATGGTGGGTATGGTGCGTTAAATGTAAAAGTATCATTGATGAATGATATGTTTTCCTTGGGTACGCCGGCGTTACCAAAACGTTCCACAACATGGCTCTCTACACCCCACAACATTGGGCTAATAAAACCCTCCGGCGGCGGTGGCATATATGCAGAGCTTATCTTTAGTATTTGCGCTACCAGGGTGGGATCGCCCGGTATCCAGTTTCCCATGATGATTCTTCCGCCCGGACGGGTAACACGAACCATTTCCCTAGCTACATCAAATGGCTTTGGCGCGAACATAGCACCAAAGACGCTTACCAGGAGATCAAAAGTCCCGTCCTTCAGTTCATGCAAATTTGTGGCATCACCTTCCTGGAAAGTACAATTTGCAAGACCTTCAACTTTTGCCCGTTTATTGCCAGCTTCAACGAGATTCCTTGCTATGTCAACACCTAAGACGTTAGCTCCAAGTTTTGCTTCAGGTATTGCCGTGGTACCGTCGCCACAACCAAGATCAAGTACCTTAAGATCTTCGGTGATCCCCAATTGGGCGACCAGTGCCGTACCACTTTCCCTCATGGTTTCCGCGATTCGGGTGAAATCGCCTTTTTCCCACAATGCTTTGTTTGGATTCATCGTTCTTCGTTTTTAGAATTTCAAAACTACAAATTATAAGCTGATTACCTACTTAAGAACTCACGAACCAAACATTACGATAATGATATCTTCTGATTTCAACCGTTGCCAAGGACTGTTATCAAATGTCTGCCGGGTTGTTGGTGACCCACCCTCCCGCCATACAACATGTCACAACGGCTGAGGTGTGGGCATTCGAGGAAAATGACCTAAGATGTATGTGGAACCTAACGGGGGTAGGAACACCTCATGGCGCGGGCAAGCGCCAGTCCACCGATAGCCATGCCGATCAGCGCCTCCATCAGGAATAGCTAAATTTACGCTGCGGCAGCCAATTGATTATCTTCGTTGTTGTGTGATCGTCTTTAGCAACGAACGACTTTTATTTTACAATTTTTACAGTCTCTTAATTTGCTGAATAGACACCTATTCTATTTCCCTCAGTATCAATAAAAATTCCGTAAAATCCCATTTCTGGACTGATTTGAGTCTTTGAGGTTATTACTCGTCCGTTATTAGCTTCAACATTGTTTAAGATCACCTGCAAATCATTTCCTCCGTTTAGATAAATAACTACGCCATCGGATGAAGGTTTATAATCAGTTCCTTTGATCACAGCTCCGGAAACATTTTTCCCATCATTTGGGAATAGTCCCATTCTAATTCCTTCCATGTCGATTTCTTCTATATCGACATTTAAAATTGCTTTATAAAAAGATACCGCTCGCTCAAAATCAGACGCAGGTATCTCAAACATTGATACAAAATTTTTCATACAAAAGCCATTATTTAATTTGAATACAAAATAAATAACCCAATGTAAATGGTAATTGTAAAAATGCGACAAGTCAGTCTTTAGCGTAAAGTTCTGTGGAAAGATTCAACTCCTTATCCTTGAAGAATTTATTGGGATTGATTCCAGTAAACTCCCTAAAATCCTTGATAAAATGCGCCTGATCATAGTACTCGTTTTCGTAAGCTAAATTGGTGAGATTCTCTATTTCATTATTGAGCAACATTCTCAGAGCTGTTTGAAATCTGATAATTCTTGCAAGTTGTTTGGGGCCAAGTCCTACCGATTTAGAAAATTTACGCTCCAACTGCCTTCTTTTGGACGGATCATTTTTCAAAAGCTCATGAATAGAAATTCTTCCTTTACTTGAAAAAATGAGATCAACAGTTGATTTTAGGATGTTGTCTATAATTTCGGAATCTCTTAATTGGTTTAACAAAAAGGCTTGAGCGTGTTGAATTCTTTCTTCTGTATTTGCAGCATGTGTTATTTTGCGCTCTAAATCTGTTGCAACATTTTTTTCGAACACTGCCTCCAATTTTGTCTCCTTGTTTTCTAGGTCTTTGATGGATAAAGTTGTAAAAGGGATAAAACCTCCCGGGAAAAAACGAATGGCAAATACATCAACAATTCCAATTGGTTCTATATAAAATGGTTCCGTGATTTGGCCTAAAACCATGGAACGTGGCTGAATGATGTACTTTCTTTTTGAAACAAATCGTTTCACATCATCTCCAAGTGTAAAAATAATTTCTATACAGCCATCAGGAACAATTCGTTGCCTTTGTGGATTAGGTCCTTTTGGAACTTTTAAAGTCCAAAAACACTTTACAAATTCCCTTAGATCTTTATCAGGTGGAAATGTTTGATAATCCATGGTACGCTCCTTTTTTCGGTTAGAGGTAGCACAACAACTCGCTATATCTGTTCCGATATCTATCGTTATTGCTGAAATTCTCCTTTTTGACCACAAATATTCAATATTCAATATTCATTTTTTCCATCGGTCTTACAACATCTTTTATAAACCAACTTCAGGGGAGTCTTCAGAATAAAATTCCGGTCGGAATATTCCAATCTTCAAGAGGATAATACACAACTAGATCTAAATTATGCTGGCGGAAGAGCCAACAAAAAACCGAACATAAAGGTATATGTCGACGGTGTGGGAAATATTTCTTATCAAATCGGTACAATTTGAAATCGAATGGTTAGGACTACGCAGCAGGACTGTTATCCCGGGACCGTTATCCCAAAGGTCTGCGGTTGTTGGTGACCCACGCTCCCACCCTCCGACAACACGCAACAACGGCGAGGGTGTGCGCACTTGACCAAATTTGTCCGTAAAATGAATGTGGAACCCCCAACAATGCTAGGAACCGCGCAGTTAGGCGCATTCAACCAAAATGGACTTGAAGGGTGTATATAGAACGCTAATGGTCAGGAATAACTGTCGCGTTTTGTCCACACGCCTCTTATGTTCTATAATTCTTTCGGCTAAAACGCGCAAGCGCCAGTCCACCGAGAACCATGCCGATCAGCCCCACCATCAGGGCCACGATTGCTCCAAGGCGCCCTGAGCCGGTGCCGAAATCACCAGTAGCACGCGCAAGATGCACCGCACTTAAGACTATTGCAATCAATCCTGCTGTTAAAGCAAGTATAGATTTCTGTTTTCCAGGGCGGTTATAATTAGCAGACCGCAGAGCCAGCCAGCCGATGACCACACTTGTCAATCCCACCACCAGGCCTACAATAGACTCGAGTCGGCCGGCGGTAATACCGATACCACCGGCATAAGCCGCCTCCGCTGGCGAAACCCCAAACACGATGGTTGCCATGGCCAGGAATACATTTCTTCTCATGCTTTTGCCTTTCATTTTTTTTCCCAATTTTTTAAATATTGTTTCGGCAAATGTCTTCAAAAAAGAAATCGCTGGGCTTCATTAATTCGACTTTTGTCTGGACAAATCCTGAATGTAGATCAAGAACTTACTGATATTCTTGCCAGTATATCTTTTGAAAAGTCTTGAAAAATAGTCTGGATCTGCAAAACCTAATTCATATGCCAATTCTTTAGCGGTAGATTTTTCATAGAATAAAATTCGTTGTGCTTCGAGCATCGACCTCTGTATCAAATATTCTTTTGGCGACAGTCCGGAAAATTCTTTTACGATAGAATAGAGTTGATTTTGCGAAAGAAATAATTTTTCGGCGATGGAATTTACTGAAGGTTGTTTTTTGAATTCTGCCTCAATGATGACTTTGAATTGGGTATATTTTGAAAGTCTATTGCCAACAATATTTTTAACACTGATGTTTTTGAAATAAGCATTATCGAACTCAGTTAATAGAGCGCTGATATAAGCTAGTATTGTGTCAGTATTATTCCGTGTTTTGTCAGAATGCAGCAGTTGACGTAATATTTCAAAAAAAATTTTCACTCGTTGTCTTGATTCGTTGTCAAAGAAAATAGTTTGCCTGTTGAGCGGATTGATAAGAAAGGCGAATTGTCGCGGAAGAAGTGCAAGACAGCCTGGCTCAAAAGTTAGCGTGGAAAATTTTAATCCCTTTTTCAAGGGCGCCGAAGCATGAATTTGATTTGGCACGACAAACAGCAATTCTCCGGTTGAAAGATGTATTTCCTGCAGATCCAATTGGTGTTTTGCCGGATTCTGTTCATTGAAAAGAAAAAAGTAGTGAGCACCTTTGTGCGGCATCAGAAACTTTCTGTAGACATCTTTAGGAAGTGCGGAAATGTGTTCCGATGAGCCTGCAAGGATTTTTAATTCGTCATGCTGCGAAAGTCCATCGACTAGCTTTTTCAAATCCCAGACATTTTTCTTATTGAGTGTTTTTTTCACCAAGTCGATGATTTTACTAAAAGTCACTAGGGACGGTCCCACGAGAAGGGTTGTCGAAGAGAGTTCTGTTAATTGAATATCACCAAGGTGTATGAAGGACAGTCTCCGATAACTTTACAATGGTCGTGTCTGTCTGTCCTTTAACGTTGATATCGATTTTGAGTTTATGGCGGCTGTTATTTTCGAAGACGCCAATGTACTCGGCGGAGAAACAAAATAAGAAAATTGAGACTGCGTTTAACCTTGACCACAGCTGGCATACATGCGGCGTGCAACGTTTCCAGCACTCCTGGGCAATACAAATATATTATTTTAGCACGCGCAAGTGTGAGAACCGCTTCTGAAAAACGATTTTGAGAATTTTTTATGTGTGTTGAAGGTTAAACGGAGAGTCATTGCAGCACGATCCGTGGCCGGATAATTCAGTCTACTTGATTTTCATCGCCTCTGTAATTTTTTCACCTTGATATATAGCCAACTTTTCCACGTTGCCACTGGCGCCCCTGTGGAATTCAATCTGGATTGGCATTGTTTTCAAATAAAATTTAGTGTGAGATTCGCCAAATAATTCCTGTTTAGGTTGGCCGGGCCCCTGTGCGAATAGTCTATTGCCTTCTTTCACAATTGTTAATGAAAAAGTCGGCGAAACCTGATAGTCTCCGGCATATTGCTCAAGTATCGTCTCCGGAACCGTAACTTCAGCTCTTGAGCTAAATGGTTTGTCAGTTCGTTTCCAGCTCCTAGATTTTTCAAACCGCGATACGGCGTAAGCATAAGAAATCTTATTATCGGTCGATTTCTTAAATATCAGTGTAGAAAAAAAATCGTGAAAGAAATATTTACCCTCGCCGAACGGTTTGAGATGAATTTTATTGCCGTCTTGAAATTCCGAATACATTTTACCGGCTTCCACATAAATATTCATCAGAGAGCCTTCATCGTTTTCATACACACCAAGTTGACTTTGTTCCAATGCACTATCGAGCTTGACTTCCTTATAGAAGTAAGGTTTTCCGATACTCACAGCTGCAAGTTTAGCAGAAACAAACTCCGGGCTCTGACCCGTTGAGTTCGATAATACAGCCACAAAGACATCCTCGTTTGGTAAGTATATTGAGCTTGCTAAGAATCCTTCTATTCCACCGCCGTGCTCAACCGTAGGATGGCCTTGGATATTAAGGAAAAACCAGCCATATCCGTAGTCAGTATCTTTCCCATCCGGGAGTTGTTGTCTTTTAAACGCCTTTTCGAGGGTGCTGCGCGTCACCAACTTGTAACTAACGAGTGCCCTATTCCATCGAAAGAGATCTTCAGCTGTTGACACAATTCCACCTGCTCCATGGGGTATCGTCATACTTATAAACTCTGCATTAATGGTTTGCGCACTATCTTTAGCATAGCCCGACGCCCGGTTCCTTATAATTACAGCGTGATTGTCCAGGAAAGAGCCCGTCATATGACAAGGTTTAAAAATGTTTTCCTCCAGGTACTTGCCGTATGACAATCCTGAAACCTTTTCAACAATGTACCCCAATAAAATATAGCCTGAGTTTGAGTAGCTCCACTTTGTGCCTGGTTCGAATTCAAGGGGTTCGTTTTTAAAAAAATCTATGACTTCGTCGGTTTTGAGATCCTTCCGTTTTAAATCCGGAAAATTTTTCATGCTGGTGATATTCACTATCCCCGACGTATGCGTTAGCAAATGCTCTATTGTTATTTTATTCCCATCTTCGGGATAGCCAGGAATGTGAGTGGTAATTTTATCTTGTAATGTCAGTTTTCGTTTTTCCATCAATTGCAAAATACTGATCGCGGTAAATTGTTTTGTAATAGAACCTACCCGAAATACCATATCCGTTTTCATGGGCACATCAAGCTCAATATTCGCCATGCCAAAAGCTTTCTTGTAAATAATTTTTCCTTTTTCTGCGACCAAGGCGACGCAGCCAGTTTCATTTGGCTTGAACTGTTCTGAAATGATTTTGTCAAATTCAATGGTTAACAAAGCGTCAGATGACGGCTGGCCATAACCCGGATGAGCAAAAAGTGATAAAAGAAAATGACATAAAATGAATTGGAGGATTCCTTTCATAAGTTTTCATATTTTAAGGTTTAGGCAATTCCGCGGATCAGTACTGTCCGTATGTGTTGCATTGCAACATAGCGTTTAGAATAAACGTGAAATGATATTTCGGGCCAAACAACAATTTCTTGCGGGATAAAACCGAACCGGAGGTGCTTTCGGTGAAACGCTCGAGACGTTTCACAAGGCCTACAAAATCTACAGGTTTTCCTCAGGAGTTCCCCGCGACGTACGGATAGTCAGGCAGCATTAGATCTTCTCATCCTTACCGGTCATAAAAGAGGGATTCTGTTGTCGTACCCGGTCGTTGTTGGAGTTTTTGGGTTGCTTTGGCTCGTAGAATCGCATTCATCAACGGATCGTGAATTCAATGGGATTTAGGACAGGAATTTGTTCATACCTTCGGGCTACAAGAAAATTTATCGAAAAAACAGAAAGCATATTCTAATCAAATACTTTGCCTTAGGAAGGTGTTTTTCATGGTGTATGACAGTTCACTTACCTCTGGCGTTCAATATTGCATTTGATGTGCGTCCTAACTCTGACCCCCGCCTCTTTGAGGGATTCCTGTAGGGTTGAATGGAGACTTTTATACGTTCACGCTAAAACCAATCTTTACCTTGTCCATCACAACATGTGTGTAAAACTGTTTTACATCGGCATTATCCATCAAATATTTTTTAGAAAATTCTTCATAATGCTTCATGTCTTTAGTATTTACAATTATGACAAAGTCATAGGTGCCTGTTACATAATAACATTGCATTACTTCGGTGGATCCTGAAACTAATTTCTTAAAGTTTTCGATGACCTTGGAATTACCTAGGTGTAGCGTTACATCGACTACGCAAGTAATGTGCTGACCAACAACTGCTGGTGAGATGATGGAGATATCTGCTTCTATGATTTTTTCTTCCCGCAGTCTCTTAAGTCTTCTTTGGACAGCGCTCGTACTCAGGTTTATCATTTTTCCAAGTTCTTCAGCGGTGATTCGATTATTTTTTTGAAGTTGCTTCAGAAGTTGTTTATCGAATTCATCTATGTCATGCATAATTTCCGCATTTAATGGATTTCCTTGAATATTTAACGCGTCTGGTTGCTGTAAATTAATTAAAAAATTCAGTGCTCCGGGTATATTTTGCGTCATGCTTTAAAAGCAGAGATTCGGTTCACTTAAAAAGACAACAAAAATGAAATCATCGTTCAAGTTCCTCTTGATCTTACTTATCGGCGCTGATACCCAGGATGCAGCGTGTCAAGGCGAACGAAATTCCGTTCGAGAAATAATGCATCCAATTGACAGCTTTATTGAAAAGAAAATGGGTGAATCGGGTATGGTGGGGGTAGGGGCCGCAATTATTATCAATAAAGAGTTAACCTGGATAAAAGGTTACGGATTTGCCGACAAGGAAAATCGGGTGCCTTTTACTCCAAATACAGTCATGAATGTTGGCTCCATTACAAAGACCTTTACCGGGGTTTGTTTAATGCGCGCGATAGAAGAAAAGAGAGTAGCTCTCGATGAGGATATCAATAATTATCTTCCTTTTAAAGTGATCAATCCGTTCTTCCCCAATGAGAAGATTACTTTACGACAACTGGCTACGCATACTTCCAGTATCTCAGACAGATATCCTTTTTACTCTCGTACATATCATTACGGCGGCGACTCTCCGGAACAATTGGGTGACTTCTTAAGAAATTACTTTGAGCCTAGCGGAAAGAATTACGCAAAAGATAATTTCATCAATAACAAACCGGGAACTTATCGCCAATATTCAAATATAGCCGCAGGATTGGCCGGGTACATTGTTGAGATCGCTACCGGCAAGAAATTAAATGAGTATAGCAAGAAGTACATTTTTGATCCATTGAAGATGGGGAATTCAGGCTGGTTTCTGTCCGAGATCGATTTAAAAAACCACTCGAAACTTTATAGTAATGAAACTGACACCCTAAAACAAATTCCGTTGTATGGGATTCCCACCTATCCCGATGGAGGAGTTCGGACATCAGTCTCAGAATTGGCAAGGTTCTTCATCGCATTACTTAATGAGGGATCTTACGAAGGAGCGAGAATATTGAAAAAGGAGTCAGTTAACGAAATGCAACGCTTTCAATTCACCGCGTCCAGCAAACCAGATAATGTGGATATAGCCGAGTTAAACTCTGGCATATTTTGGGCGACAAAACGAAATGTATCAAATATTGGGCATTCCGGAAGTGATCCTGGTGTAAAAACAGAAATGCTTTCCGATCTTTCCAAAGATATAGGTGTAATCCTGTTTACCAACACCAGTCTTAGCGACAAAGAAACGTTTAAGCACTACTTCCCGATCTTTGATGAATTATTTCGATATGGCACAATACTAAAAGTTGCCAATGATCGGTAGAAATAGACTTTTCTTTAGTGATCTGCAGAGATCCAACAGCGGCGACGTGTGCACAACTTAACCAGAAACACCAGCCCGGCTGCGCATATGTTGTTATTGCCGAAGAAACCTTGTGACGGTTTCTTTTACAAGTGGCTGCTCGCACGAAACACCAGCATGTCCGCAGTCGTTGTCAAGTTCAAGTACCGTAGCTCCAATGGCTTTAGCTAACTCGATGGAATTCTGCGGATTCACAAGGTGGTCAGATTTAGAAACAATAATTAGAGTTTTGGCTTTGATATACCCTTTCATATCATCTATCGTTCTACCTGAACTCTTATAAATATCTTGTGTTACTACAGCGTTCACCTGACAAAGAAAGTCTTCTGGTTTCATTTCTAGAATATCGATCTGTCTAGTTATGGAGTCAACGTCTTCATGTTTCGCACTGCGGAGCCAATAAGATGGAGTGAAAGAATTTAACAAGAAGACATTCCAAGCCAGACGCATGGCTAATTCTTTGGATTTTTTATCTGCTGCTGGCATGCTAAGTAGATCTGCTTCAATTTTCCAAAGCATGAGATCATACGAGGATAGCTTTGGTGTTCCTAAAATTGAAACGGCGTTATCTGCAAAATCCGGATAAGATACTAACCATTCCAATACCTGAAATCCACCCATAGAGGCTCCCATCAGTACCTTTACGTGATTAATACGAAGGTGCTTTGTCAATAATTCGTATTGCGAATTCACCATGTCCCTGATCGCAATTTGAGGAAATGATACATTGTTGGAAGGAGAAGAAGAGATGCCGTTACCGAAAGCATCAACTACGACAATATAAAAACCTGACGTGTCCATAAATAGGGGTACTATTTCATAGCACATTTCTTTGCTCTTACCAGTAATCCAGGTAGGAAATAAAACTACATTGCTTTTGGCCTCATTAAGTTTGCCGATTGTGCTATAACTGATTATACAATCCTTTATTACCTTTCCAGAAACGGATTTGAAGTTTCCCAGTGAAACTGTTTTAGAAACACATTGCGCATTGAGTTTATTTCCTAAACAAACGAGGACGATAAGTAATATTCTCATGTACATCATAAAAGTGTACAGTAATAGTATATAAGTTAATCATTTTTATTGAGTTTGTTCTCGAAATGTTTAATGACTTCTACGATATGAAATTTGAAGCAGCGTGTTTACGATAATGGAGATACGATGACACCCAATATTTATTTTAAAGCTATCACGCTTTAATCCTTATTAGGTTAAATTGAAAACATAAAAAATAACATGAGCCAAACCCGACGTTCCTTTCTTGGATCAGTAACTGGAGTAGCCGCCGGCGTGCTGATGCCGTTGACAGTAGACTCTTCCGTTGCGTCCCCTACCAAGCTGTTGCCTGTTTCGTGCAACTCGTATACATGGTTCACTTTTTACAGGCGAGCGGGGAAGAGATGGATGGACGATCCTGACGATTCGATGCGTGAGTATGCATCAACTGGCCTGAAGAGCTACGAACCAGGTGTTACTGATGTGCAGACGATCGAGGCACTCGGACCACTTCTCAGGAGGTACGCAATCGGAATGCCTTCCCTGTATGTGGGCAGTACATTGCACCAGCCGGATACGGCACCGCAAAGCATCGATTCAGTGATGAAGATTGCCTTGGCCGCTAAGGCACTAGGCACACGCATTATTGTTACCAACCCAAGTCCTATACGGTGGGATAGCCCGGAGGACAAGGACGATGCAGCCCTCACGGTTCAAGCCTCTAACCTGGAAAAACTGGGTTCATTACTTAAGGAGCAAGGCATGACGCTCGCCTATCACAACCATGACATCGAACTGCGGCAGGGAGCGCGTGAGTTTCATCACATGATGGCATCCACCGATCCTCGATATGTGTCTCTCTGCCTGGACGTCCATTGGCTATATCGCGGCACGGGGAATTCGCAGGTGGCGTTGATGGATGTTGTTCGGTTGTATGGAAAGCGGATCACCGAATTGCACCTGCGACAGTCAATCAACTATGTCTGGTCCGAAGTATTTGGAAAAGGTGACATCGACTATGAGAAGCTCGTGGCAGCGCTGGTAAATTTTAAAGTGCGGCCGCACCTGGTGATGGAGCAATGCGTAGAAGAAAAAACGGCCAATACTACAGACGTCGTGTCGGCTCAGCGGCAGGGATTGAAGTATGTCACTGAGGTGTTTGCGGAATTGGGCGCGTAGACGCCTCTTCGCGATTCGGCGCAAGATATTTTGGATCGGCCGTGGCGTGCCCAATTAGCTTGCGTGTTACTCCGAGATTAACGCCATGCCGAAAAAACACAGAAATAAATATCCTAGACCGGGTTGGAACAACCTGGACACGAAGAAAATCGGAAGTGATGCGATCGTACTTGGAATAAAAAACAATTTTATCTAATTTATTGTTACAATATTCAGCTGTTAGAGATTACAAATAAGTCCAATTATAACGTATGACTCCGGCACAAATCTACAAACTGGCTATTATCATTTGGAATTTCATCCTAGTGTCACTTTTCATCGGAATGACCATTTATTTCCTTGGACCCAATGTTAGATGAGTTTAGAGTGTTTAGGTGTTTAAGTTGTGGGTCAGAAAAGCGTTGGCTGTCAAGGTGAGAGTTAGGCCTGCCAGTCTATGGCCTCAAGTCACCCACCAACAACCGATGTCACACTGAAGCACACGAATATTTGCATAGTCCAAAACCTTTCTCGTTTCGCAGTCCATTCAGCTACACCCGCAACTTCAAAGGCTAGTTTTGAGAGACTAGGGGTTACCAACAGAGCACCGCAGTTTATCTATTGGTGCTGCTAGTGTCGGCCACTTTCAAACCTGTTTGCCAACAGGTGAATAGTCAAAGGGTCGTTGGAGCCTAGGCTCACCTGCCAACAGGCAACACCGTCGAAGCGTCCACAAACCTAGTCGGCCATATTAACGTGTAGTGGAGGGTCATAGAAAGGCAACTTCACTTGATACCTCATCAGTCAGCCATTGAGCGTTCCCTCAGCCGGGTACCTATTTTTTAAACCATTGTCGGTCTGTCCGTTTCAAGTATTCCTCGCCAGTGCACTCATATTTCGCGAATGAAGAACATCATTCACCATTACCTTTAAAGAACTTCAATAACTTTTTATTTAAGTCCGATCCCTTGTTGCAGTTAGTAAAAAAAACATATCCGAATTTCTGTTTCTTATTGAACATGAATTCAGATGAAAAATTCAAATTAAAGCCACCATGGGAGTATTGTTCGCCAAATACTGTGCGTTTTATTGCAATTCCCAGTCCCCATTGCCTCTCGCCTTCTTTGGAAGCATTAGGAAATTGTACTTTCAACATGTCTTCGTAACTTTCCTTTTTTAAACCCCGTCCGTTCATCATACCAATTAAAAATTTGGCATAATTTGCTGCTTCGGTTTGCATACTATACGAAGCATAAAAATTGGGGTTTTCAGAATCTATGCCATATCCCTCTGCTACTTTGCCATCAACATGGCCGGTTGCCCGATGTGCTTCAAGCCAACTATTCCAAGTGAAATATGTTTTATCCATTCCTAATGGACTTGCAACTTCTTCATTGAACAACTCCTGAAGGTCATTTTTTTTGATGCTCATTAGATGTGCAATAACCTTTGCCAAATATTCATACGCTTCACCTGAATATAGAAATTGTGTGCCCGGCGTAAACTTGATATCAAGTTTTCCATTTTCATTAAAAAATCTCCAATTCGGGAAGCCGGTAGTATGGCTCAGTACCATCCGGGCGGTAATTAATTTATACCGTTTATCGTGGGCGATATCGGGATAAGGTAGATAAGTAAATAAGGGTTTGTCTAAATCCAAAATACCTTTTTCAACCAGTCTCATAACTAAAAATGCAAATGGCGTTTTTGTCATTGACGCCGCATCAAAGATAGTTTCATTCGAAACTCCTTGCTTGTTTTCAACATTTGTTACTCCCAATGTTCTATGATATATTATTTTTTCATCGTTGATCATGGCTAATGACAAGCCTGGTATTCCAATCGAATCCATTTGGGATTTCAGAAATGCATCCATTCTTGAAAATGAAATATACTTTCCATTCTCTAATCTAAACTTGTCGAGCGTGTTTGCCCTGTTAACTAATGTTTCGTCAGTTTTAGACTTTACATATGTAAATTTCAAGCCATCATAGATTCCTTTCCAAATTGCGGAAAAGTGAGTTTCATTTGGATAGGCCTCCACTTTCCATTGCAAATCCTTCGGCGCTTTTAAAGCAAGCAAGGAATCAAAACCGGAGATTCCCATTTCGACTGCAGCCCTTCCATCTCGAGAGCTTATCCAAAGTGTATTTCTTATTCCCTTTTTATCTTCTAGTTTTTCCGGGGCAATTCTATTTATATACTCGTTATCCCACCATAAACTTGGCTCAACAGTAAGGTATGATTTGAAAAGCGTAGGTTCATGTAAGTACGCATAAATTGCAAATAAGCCACCCAACGATGTCCCATAAAGAATGTTGTTTTCAATTTTTGTGTGGTATTTTCTATTTACATAAGGTACCAACTCGTCCTTTAGAAATAAGAGGAAATTACTGGCACCTCCAGAGATAAGACTGGATTTCATCCATGCGAATTTCCCCTCACTATTTTCTGTTGATGTAGGAGTAAAATCCCTATCTCTCATATTTATTCCATCTTTGTAATAGTTAGGAACACTGACAATGATCATATTCGCGGGTATGAATTTGGCATATTCCAAAAACTCATAAACTTTTTCCGCTAAAGACGTATTCCATTCCCCATCTAATACATACAATACATCATATCGATCTGTCAAGCTAGGATTATACTTTTTCGGCAAAATAATTTTTATTGGTCTCTCCTCTTTTAAAATATTGGAATACAAGGAATCATATTGAATGTTAGGGTTCTGCGTCCGTGCTGGTATTGATATCAGGAGGAAATAAATGGCGGGCGCTATTAAAGCAAAACGGTTTTTAATTTTCATTACCTGGGTTGAATTTGATTCTTTACCCTTTCGAATGTAAAAGGTTACACTTTTGGACTTTCTACAGGTAAGTTTTTCCAACTCTGTGCGGCTATCAGTCCTTAAGGCTGGGTGTCGTGGATTCGGCTTCAAAAGAATAAAAATTTTGATCGAATGTAGAAACCTTCGCCTAAAACGCGAGTATTAGCTACAAATAGGACTTTAATTACGAATTTTGGCTACATTTAGGACTTTAATCATCACCATGACGTCAAAATACTCATTGGGTGAATTCGAGGAGGTGGTCTTGCTAACCGTCGCCGTTCTGCACGGCAACGCATATGGAATCGCTATCAAAGAAGACATCGAACTACGCCTCAAAAGGAACGTCAGCGTAGGTGCTATGCGAACTGCGCTCCGGCGACTCGAGGACAAAGGATTTCTCGAGTCGGAATTCGGTGAAGCAACCGCCGTACGCGGTGGCAAACGTAAACGCTTCCACAAAGTGACACCGCTCGGTAAAAAAGCTCTCGACTATGTAATGAACTCCCGGCGCAAACTCTGGGATGCCATCCCGGCTACCGCTTTTCAATTCAAATAAAAATGAGGGACCCTTCTCCCGATATCAAACCGCCACAACTTCCGCTCAAAGTCCTGCGCTGGTTTTGCGACCCGGAATTGCTGGAAGATATCGAAGGAGACCTTTCCGAGTTGTTTCATTCAAGGGCTTCAAAAAGTATATACCGCGCAAAATTGCTTTATGCTCGCGATGTGCTTCAACTCTTTCGGCCCGGTGTCATAAAAAAATTCGGACGGTTTAACCCTGTAAATAATATCGATATGTTATTCAATCACATAAGGACTGCAGTCCGCCAAGCAGGTAAATACAAAGGTTACACAGCCATCAATATCGCGGGTCTCGTTGTGGGACTTGCTTCGTGTATGCTCATTCTCCTTTGGGTTGCAGACGAAACATCCAAAGACCAGTTCCATGAAAAGTCGGACCGCCTTTACCAGGTGTGGCGTAATTTGGTCCAGAGCAACGGCGATGTACAGACCACATGGGGAATCCCATTTCCGCTCGAACACGTGTTGCTCACACAATACCCAGAAGTCGAGGCAGTGACTTCGTACACGTGGGAAATGGAATACATGTTCCGCCAGGAAGAAATTTCCTCGTTTGAAAAAGGACACTTCGCAACACCGGGATTCTTCGATGTTTTCAGCTATCGCTTAATTGTCGGCGATCCAAAAAAGGTGCTCGTCGATGGGCCTACGATCGTGATCTCCGATCGAATGGCACTCAAGTTCTTTGGCAACGACTGGCGCGAGAAAGCAATAGGACAAACCATAAAGATGGATGATCGAACCGACTACGAAGTTACCGGAGTCTTCGAATATCCAGGCGACAACTCGTCGGTCCAATTCGATTGGCTTATCGGAGCGAAACAATTCATCGATCGTCAAACGTGGGCTAACAGCTGGTATAATGGCGGCTTCAGCATATTCTTTACATTAAGGCCTGGTGCCGATACTGAAGCAGTACGGAAGAGGATCGAACAGGAGGTCATCAAGAACACCAATAAGGAATCGAACGAGCCACTTTATTTACAACTGTTTTCGGAAAACTACCTGCATGGAACATTCGAAAACGGGATTCCGGTCGGGGGAAGAATTCAGTATGTGCGCATCCTTTCTGCTATTGCGATATTCCTGTTATTGCTGGCATCGATCAATTTCATGAACCTCGCAACGGCGAGATCGAGCTTACGTGCACGCGAGATCGGTGTGCGTAAGGTGATGGGTGCCCAACGATCGACGTTAAGTCAACAGTTCTTTACCGAAGCCACGTTGTATGCCGTCGCATCCACGGTTGTTGCGTCGGCTATTGTCTATCTGGTGCTGCCGTATTTCAACATGCTAACGGGCAAATCGATACACATCCGCTTTTCGGACCCGATGGTATGGCTCACGTTGGGCGGCATGATCATGTTAACCGGCATGCTGTCGGGCGCGTACCCCGCCATTATGTTGTCGTCGTTCTCAGTTGCTAAGTCACTGAAAGGGAGAACGAAACAGGTCGGCGGCAATTACTTCCGTCATGCGCTCGTTACTTTCCAGTTTGCCATTTCGATATTCCTAATCAGCGGCACCTTTATTATTTCGAAGCAGCTCGCTTACATTTTGAATAAAGACATCGGCCTCCTGCGCGACAATCTCGTAAGCATCGACCTGACCGGTACCCTGTACGACAAGAAAGAGGTATACATGAATTCTTTGCGCGGCATCCCGGAGGTGAAGGACGTAACGCTGAGCAGTGCCAGCCCGATTAATCTCGACATGTCAACCGGTGGAGCAACATGGCCGGGGAAAGATCCAAACATGGTGATCGAGATCAATGTACTCAGTGTGAACGAAAACTTTGTCAAAACGATGGGAATGAAGATTGTGAAGGGAGAAGATTTTTCCAATGCTTTTCTTCGCGACTCTGCCCGATTCCTTATCAACGAGGTGCTTGCCGACATCTTGGGCTTCGACGATCCCGTTGGCAAGGAGTTGACAGTCTGGGGGACCACGGGCACCATCGCCGGTGTGGTCGGGAATTTTCACATGGCCAGCATGTATGATCCGATCGCGCCGCTGATCATTCGGTACAGCCGCGTCGATGCGGGCACGGCATTCGTCCGTATCAACGCTAACACATACGATGCGCTCACGTCAATTGAACGTGTGACGAAAGACATCAACCCTGCTTTCCCTTTTCGCTACGAATTCCTTGATGAAGATTTTGCGCGCCAATACCGGGGCGAACGATCGGTGAGCTCGCTCGTAAAAATCTTCGCCGGCGTCTCTATTTTTATTGCGTGTCTTGGATTGCTTGGCCTGTCTTCCTTTTCTGCTGATCAGCGCTCGAAGGAAATTGGTGTGCGCAAAGTTCACGGTGCAAGTGTAAGCTCGCTGGTATTGCTGCTTTCGAAACAATACGCAAAGCTGATGATCATAGCGTTTATCATAGCGACACCGTTGTCATATTTTTACATGCGACGATGGCTTGGGGATTTCGCGTACCGTATCGATATGAACGTAGCGTTATTCATCGTCGCGGGTGTCGTTACGTTCGCGATCGGAGCGTTGACGGTAAGTTATAGGTCGTATTCGGCAGCGTTAGCCAACCCGGTTAAGACGTTGAAAGAGGAGTGAGTTTATTTAAAAATAAAATGAAGGGTCTAATGGAAAACGTATAGTTTGTTTGCCTTCATCACGAATGGGGTCTCATTTTTGCTAAATGAGGGATTGGGGGTGAATTTTATTTTCAAAATTTTCGCTTTTTTCTTTCGTGGAAAATTCCTTCGTCAAGGATTTCTTAAAACATCCGTTACCGATCTATTACCGAGTTGCTCGGCCAGCGCCACGATAATGCCTTCAGGCCCGCGGACGTAGCATAGCCGATACGTGTCCTCGTACTGCACCACTTCGCCCATGAGCTCGGCCCCGTGGGCGCGCAAGCGCGCAACGACATCGTCGATGTCATCGACGGCGAGCATGATGCGACGAATGCCCAGCGTGTTCACCGGCGCGTCCCCTGACCCGAAGCCGATCGCCTTGGGCGTGTGGAACTTGTCCAGCTCGATGCGACCGTGTCCATCAGGAGTCCGCATCAGCGCGAGGGTGGCCCGGACATCCCTGAGTCCGATCAAACGATCGACTGAAGGCCCTTCGACCAACGTCTCGCCCTCGAATTCGAGACCCAATTCGATGAAGAAAGCCTTGGCTGCTTCGAGATCGTCGACAACGATGAGTACGTTGTCCATCCGTAGTAATGAAGATTTTTTTGATTTCATAACATCTGTTGCCGATTC
This sequence comes from Chryseolinea sp., assembly GCA_025923195.1. Taxonomy (GTDB): domain Bacteria; phylum Bacteroidota; class Bacteroidia; order Cytophagales; family Cyclobacteriaceae; genus Chryseolinea. The sequence goes on along the minus strand of JAICGJ010000072.1, from coordinate 3,782 downwards.
ACTACCGAGTTGCTCGGCCAGTGCAACGATAAAGCCCTCGGCGCTGCGGAGGTAACAGAGTCGGTAGCCGAGTCGGTTTATGTCCTCGAACTTCACCATTTCTCCAAGGAGGTTGGCCCCACGCTTCTGCAGACGGGCAGCGACGTCGTCGATGTCCTTAACGACGAACATGATGCGACGTATACCCAGTGTGTTCACCGGTGCGTTCAGCTCTGTAGTGGAAGCTGTCGGTTTCTGGAACTTCATCAGCTCAAGCTTGCCGTGACCATCCGGGGTTCGCATCATGGCGATGTCGTTTCGCACGCCGTCGAGCCCGACAACGCGGTCGACCCATTGTCCCTCGACGGTCATCTCGCCTTCAAGCTCCAGGCCAAGTTCGGCAAAGAACGCGATAGCAGCCTTAAGGTCGTCCACAACGATGCCGACATTGTCCATCCGTAGTAATTTATTTTTCGTCATGGTTTATACCCTATAAGTTAAGAATCGTAATCATTATAAAAAGTCTCCCTAAATTTTTTAAATCCTTTTCGGATCGGAGTGGAGAAAACACATGATTATCCCCTTTATTAAGTAAAGAAAAATGAAATTTATTCTTTTTTGAAATCCTATTATTCTTTATTTCCGTTAGAAAAATATTTTTTGAATTGCGTAATAACATAAAATTATTTTTTTAATTCTTATTCTTTGTCTGGTTTGGATAGTATGACGCACGACTGCAATGTTAGCGGTTCGTGTTTTTATCTCCAGCCAATCTAACTTCAATTTTCAACTATTCTATCGGCCTCACCATATTTTACCAATACCAGTTTTTGAATGATCATACATTAAATAATTCATAAACCATTCATACAAGTAGCAATAGAGCAACGTATCATAAGTAACCAAAAAACCTGCAAGAATTCGGATCCTTAAAGTACACTCGTTTTTACGTCATTATTAGTTTTCTTAATTTGCCAGCCAACAACGGCACAGGCCCGAAGGGCCTACTTGGCACTCTGAGGATTTATAGAATTCGATTTGATCTCCGATGAAAATTAGAAACCTTGTTGATCTATTTACCATTCTTCCTGAAGATGAAAAAATAATTGTCGATGTGTTGAGACAGATAATTCTTGAAACTCTTCCTGAATATTGCAAAGAGAAAATATCGTACAATGTTCCATTTTTTTATGGCAACAAAGGTATATGTATTATTTGGCCATCAACTATTCCGAGGGGAGGTATCAAAAAAGGAGTTCTTTTAGGTTTTTGGTATGGGCACAAATTAGCTGACTACGATTGCTTTCTGTCCCATGGGACTAACAAGCAAATCTTTTATAAAATCTACCAGACCCTGGAGGAGATTGATGAAAAACCAATAAAAAAGCTTTTAAAACAAGCGATCAAATTGGATAGCACATTCAAAAAAGTATCCTAAGGCTGCTTTTACCAATTATTTTCCAACGTACCATTTAAGTGGATATCTATAATAATTCGAACATAGTTAATCACCCAACGTTTTAAGAATATGGTACAAGAAGTAATCTTTTGACTAAATGGAGGATTCAGAGATTAAGTCCCTTTTTGCCGACGTGTATCACAGATTCATGACGTTAGGTGAAACTTCTCTAAAAGATGATCATCAATCTTCTTTGAACCATTTTTTCGGGCAACCTGAAGATTATAAAAACACTCTTCAATTTAATAAAGATGGGTATGACGTCGTTTGCAGAACCAGAACTGAATTAATCTGCTATCATCATCATGGCTTAATGGAAAGCCGTAGCATTGAAAGGAGGAGTATATAAAATTGTCGGGCTTTCCCGGGGATGTATTTTTGATTTGCGCTAATAATCCAGGACCCACTTTCCTTCGTCAATTGGACGTTATAGAAGTTCTCCAATTACAATACCTTCACCATTAACTCCTATATTTACGCGAACGTATTGCTTTACATAAAATTATCCGTAGTATCCTCGGGCTCTTCGGTGACTTTAGTATGAGCGTGATTGCGAATTTACTTTGAAATTCTGCGTGGTGTATTTTTTGGTAAGAGGTGGTATTCCATCACAATAACTATTCTTCTTTTGAAACTCTGCCAATCCCAAACTGATCGCCGGCTTTCACAGCTTTGTTACCGTCAATGTGTATTTCCACAACCTTTTCACTCATTACAGGATTGCCTTTTTCATCCTTCAGTGTAGCGATGATTTTCCGTGTCCTTACATCGATGATTTCACCAGTGGAAGGATATGCATGCATCCCATCCAAGCTGAACGTGATCCATCCAGGCTGGTCTCGCAATTCGACACTTTCTAATTGTTTGGGGGGCATGATCGTATTATCAAAGATATGAATCCGCTGATTGAAGGCATCGCAGAGCCACACCTCTTTTTCATCCGGCGTCAATCCTATGCCGTGGCTGGGACAACCATGGCGCTTCACGGGCCCCTGTTGAAACCCAGCCACTTCAACATGATGAAGTTTTTTTCCCGTTCTTAAATCACCAATTTCAAATCCAAGTAATCCATTCACATTGACATAACACAGTGTTTGCGAACCATTAATCGTAAACGGCCTGACAGATTGCGCAAAGGGACCAACTTGTTTGATCACTGTATGTTTGCGAGCATCCGATATACCTAAGGTATTTGTACGCAGACCAGCCAAAAAAACGCTGGCGCCATCCCCACCGTAAAGGGTATTGTGAGCGCCGGAGTTTGTAAAAATCTGTTTGATTACATTTCCTGTTTCTGCATCGACTACATTCCAATGTTCTTTCTCCAGCGTCGGGAGATAAATAACTTTTCCATCCGGGGATATGGAAAGGCGATCGCATCCCCCTTCATATTTTTTTTCCCATACAATTTTTTCCGTTGACAAATCAATACGTTGCAGCGCTTCAAGGGTCGTGATGTAAATACTATTGGTAGCGACGCTTACCGCGACGCCTTTAACATTTGATGGGGTTCCATCGGCCTTTAGCCCACCCGTGCCAATCCGTTTCACTAACCGGTAATTATCCGAAACGTCGTACACCAGAATGCCGTGTCCACCATATTCGAGGTAGTTCCGTATCCCTGGAACGGCAACGTACAGGTAACGCTTGACCTGAGCGGGGTTCACAACTAGCTGGGTGTTTTTTGGTGACAATTGCGCCCAGGAAGGCGACACGATAAGCACTGCGGCGAAAAAGACTATAAAGGGGATTTTGGATCTTGCATTCATATTATCAAAGGTAGAAACTTTTGCCTTTGTTATCACCACTACAAAATAAATTGCCCGATGCATGCGAAGTGCCAAACTTCAGATTAGCAAACTTCCAGGGTGGTCTATTCTCTAGCTACACTGGCAGGATTTCAACAGACGCCTTATAAATGCTCACCATAACGATGAGCAGGGCAAGCACGACATACCTAACAGCGTCTTAAAAAGACAGAACATTCCAGCCGTTGTTGGTAGTTCGAGAAATACCTGTTTCGCGAATTGTGTAGGGTTGTTTGGTGGACCCGGCTCACATGCTGGCACGCAACGGGGTTGGTTAACTTACAAACAACGGAGAGTGAGAGCGAAGAAAACCAGAGTGAGGATGAGAGTGAGAGCGAAGAAAAACAGTGTGAGTCTGTTTCGCGCTCGCTCCCACACCCACTCTGTTTTTTGTAGCCGCGGCAGGGATTGCAAATGTTTTCTAACGAATTCATCTACAAGAAGAAACAGAAGCGGTCCGCCTACGCCAGGGCTTCGGACGGACACGAAAAAAATCAAACTCACCTAATCGCTCACCAGTAAGTCAATCGAGTAAT
>JAICGJ010000071.1 GCA_025923195.1 Chryseolinea sp. | reverse complement strand
TGAAATTATTGGCGAAAGGCTTCGCGTTACGTTTCGAAGTGAAGGCAAATATATTGTCGTCAAGCCGATGAATGAGATCAAGAGCAACGCCGTTGAAAGACACTCCTCTTCAAAACATCAGCACGTAGTCAAGCCAGAAATAAAGGCGCCTTTACCGGCGAGAATAACTCATTATGATATCGATCCAGCGCCATCAATTCCCTACAGCCTCCTTAAAAAAAATCTATTGTATTGCCCATCAGGTTCGCGTGAGATAGAAACTACCGATTTAAGAAATTATTTCCCGCTAAACATAACTGACCCTCGGCCAGCCAGAAGGATCATTACATCGGTCAGTCTGATGGCCAACGAGTACTCGGCCGGATTAGAAGTCCATATCGGTTGGCCTTGGATCTATGGCGTTATCAACAGCGGGCTGATGAGAGAAGGACACCTGCGACATGGATTTGGACTTGGTACTTCAATACCAGTTAAGCCAATGGTCACCTTGAATCCAATCTATACATTTGGCAAAATCAATCAAGAACAGGATTATAAGATAGATGAAGTGATGAATCTGGTTGTCAAGGATGGATTGCAACTGGTCGGGCATCATCATCAGATGAAGTTTTTGTTTCATATCCAAGCATTTAAGCGCATTGGTATTCGGTTGGGGCCTACCGTTAATTTTTTGAGAACCACCTATGCGTATAAACAACGTGAATTATCTTATTCCATTAAGACTGCGGCTACGGTCCCTTCCTACTCAGGTGGCTATTATGCCGGGCCCACCAGGGTCGGAACAATAAGAACTATTCATTACTCGCCACCAGCAGACTACTCGGGCTATAAATCCTGGGTAGGGTTTGAAGCCGGCGTTTCATATTCGATAAAATTTTCCAAACGGTAAATGGTGGTTTAGGCTTTCGTGCCTGTCTTAGGATAGAATGCCCTAAGGCGTAAATTCTAAAACGACAGCTTTGGACTCATCGACGAATTTAAGGGAAGGCTTATTTGTCTTTTTTTCATTGAGCGTCATTTCGTTGCTCAACGCCGGCCAATTTATAGAAGGCCAAAAGATGTCTACGCAATATATGAACATTCAACTGACGGAAATGCTGGAGCTTGATCGCAATCAAATCGAAAAAATACATTCAATTAATCTGACTTATCAAACGAAGGCAGCGGGCTTGCTGGGCATGCCTGGGGGATCTCACGTCGAAAAAAAAGTAAACCGATTGCTTCATCAACGAAATAAAGAAATAATCGATGTACTAACGGATGACCAGCAGAAGATACTTTACACCTATTGTACCGACCTTATCTCGTTTTCCGGAAGGTCAAACGAGTCAACGTTAACGCTATGGTAACAGACATTCGACGCAATCGACCTGGTGCACATTCATTCTTTGTGCTTGGAAAAATTTTGGTTGTTTTAATCCTAATATCAAGTGCCAATTTAGAGTTGAAGGCTCAAGATCGCTGCGGCACGGTCTCTTACACGAAATTGCAGCTTGAAAAAAACCTTATCAGAGAGGACGAGACTAAATTCGAACAATGGCTCAGCCTAAGAAGACAGAAATTAGAGATGCGCGTCAACGCCGCTGCGATTTTTAAGATCCCGGTGGTCGTACATGTAATTCACAATGGCGAATCTATTGGATCTGGCACGAACATTTCCGACGAGCAAATATTGTCCCAGCTCAGGGTACTCAACAATGACTTCAATCGAGTCAATGCGGATACCAGCAAGACGCCCTCGGAATTTTTGTCTTTGGCTGGTCGCATCAATATTGAATTTGTGCTGGCCAAACAGTCGCCTGATGGCAATGTTACCAGCGGAATAGTTAGAGTGAAGGGCACCAGGAGCCAGTGGACACTTGACGACAATGCAGCGTTAAAACGTCTCAGCTACTGGCCAGCGGAGGATTATTTGAACATTTGGGTGACTGATATTGCCTCAACAATACTAGGATACGCTCAATTCCCTGTGTCCGATTTACCTGGATTGGAGGATCCGGAAGGCAATCGTCTCACAGATGGGGTCGTCCTAGATTATCGTATTGTTGGCAGCAGTCAGGATGGATCTTTTAACCTCACGAATAATTTTAATCGAGGCCGTACTGCAACACATGAGGTCGGGCATTTTCTGGGTTTACGACATATCTGGGGTGATGATGAAGGGAAGTGTGGTGGAAATGGTGACTATGTTGACGATACGCCTGATCAGGGCAATAGCTCAAGTGGCTGCCCTTCACATCCCCAGGTTTCCTGCAACGTTCAGGCAATGTTCCAAAATTATATGGACTATACAAATGATTTATGCATGAACTTATACACGAAGCAACAGGTGGAACGGATGCTTACGGTCCTCGAAAATAGTCCGCGGCGTGCGAGCCTGCTGACATCACACGGATTATACGAGCCGGTTTTGGCTGACGATGATCTCGCCTTAGTCAGCATCAACAGTCCCTCCAGTTATGAATGCAGCGGGGAGCTTCTACCATCAGTTGTAGTCAGAAATAAAGGTGCGAACGATGTCTTTTCAGCTAAAATCCAGTTTAGCATCGGTTCCGAAGTACGCGAGACAAAAGAAATCAGTTTTGGTTCGCTGCCAACCAACGTTGAGGCTGAAGTCTTCTTCAGCGTAGTCAGTTTACCGGCGGGAACAACAGACTTCCGTTTTGAAATTCTGCAAACAAATTCCAGATCGGACGGCGAGTCGTCTGACAACTTCATGGTAGTTGAAACACAAGTTCCTGATCAACAGCAAACGCCATTTTCCGAAGCTTTTAATAATTTGCCAGCATCCTGGACACTGATTAACGAGGGCGGTGACCTAACCTGGTCCGTGGCACAGACAGGTGCGATCGGTAATTCAGCCAATAGCGCATTGGTGATGCAATATTTTAGTTCGGATAATGAAATCGGTGAAAAAGACATAGCAGTAACTCCGGTAATAGATCTTCGTGAAGCAACGTCGCCTTTTCTGGCATTTGATGTTGCATACGCGCAATATCAAAATAGAGCTGATGTCCTCGAAGTTCATTTGATTCTAGATTGCAACATTGATATCTCCGCTGAGACTGCCATATACAGCAAGGGAGGGAATGAGCTGTCAACGGCTTCATCCTTCAATGGTTCATTTACACCAAATGAAAGTCAGTGGCGTCGCGAAGTGATCAACCTCCAAGACTACATAGGAAAAGGCCGCGTGCAGATCGCCTTTGTTGGAATCAGCGACAACGGCAACAACATTTTCGTGGATAACGTTGCTGTACGTACAGAGGTGTCGGAGAATGTCGCCATTAAGGAAGTGACGAATCCGTCGCCTGTTCACTGCTACAATGAGGTCCTTCCCACATTATTGGTAGAAAATAGGGGCGACGTACCGATTCACAGCCTAAAGGTTATATATTCTTCAAATAACAATTCGACTCAAACAAAATTCGTAAACGATCAATTTGTGCTTGCACCAGGCGAGGAGACTCTGGTAAATCTTGCAGCGGTTGAATTTGTAGATGGTGTGAACACACTATGGTTTGAAGTCATAGAGCCAAATGGGTTTATGGATATCGATCTCACCGACAATGCAGTTCGCGTAAACACTGTAGTAAGTCATAGTGAAGATAAGATTCCACTCAGAAAAAATTTCGATGAGGGAAAAGAAGAAACTTGGCAGATCGTTAGTCCATCGGGTAATAAGAATTGGCAAGCTACGGCAACTAACTATGATCGTTCGCTCTTCTTTCCCGGAGATAGCACTCGGTTGTCAGACACTGTTCACTTCTCATGGTTTGTCAGTCCATCGTTGGACCTTTCCCACACAACTACAGCAAGTCTATTTTTTGACCTGTCTCATTCAGCAAGAGGTATTGACAGCAGTAAGGATCTGTCTGGTACGGCATTTCAAGTGCTTGCCTCGCGCGATTGCGGAGCAACATTTGACGAGGTGCTTTTCAGCAGCAACGAAATGTTAACGGCAGAAAGTTTGAAGCAGGTTGCAAACGTACCGGTTTCTGAAAGCGATTGGACGCGTTACTATATAAATTTGAATGGCTTTGCGGGTGTTTCTGCTGCGCGCATTGCATTTGTTGTGTCGTCGGCAATCCAGGATGATATTTATCTCGACAATATCGAATTTTTCTTGTCCGATGATCCTTCACCGGCGATCATATCGGACCTCTACTCATTATATCCTAACAAAATAACGCATGAGAAAAGCTTTTATGTAACCTTTAACCTACCTGACCGTCAGTCGGTAGCCTATGAGTTGGTAGATATCACTGGCAGACAGGTCGGCGCAAGAGAGTTGACGGATGTGCTCAATCAAACCTATAAAATTGACGTCGACTTGGCCAGCAGCGGCGTCTACCTTGTGCGATTGCTGATTGACCAAAGATACTATGTGTCACGAATTGTTGTTTATTAGTTTGAGCAGGTGTAACTGCACTAATGGACGTTTTTTGAATCGATAAGCTTATAAATGTTATCCTTGAAGTGTTCGCTGATGGGGATTTGCGCTTTAAGTATCGAGATTCTTCCTTTTCGAATTGAAGTTATTTTACTCAGTGATACGATGAACGATTTATGAACTCGAACGAACATGTTTGCCGGTAGTTTTTCTTCAAGTGATTTCATACTGAGCCTTGTGATCACTGCACGAGTGGCGGAAATGAGATAAATTTTAACATAGTCCCTTAGCCCTTCAATGTAAGCAATGTCGTTGAAGTCTATGCGAACCAGGTTGTATTCCGAATTCACGAATAGGTACTCGGGGAGAGTGCCTGGACTGTTATTACTCTTGAATTTATCATGTGCCTTATTCACCGCTTTTAAGAATCGTTCAAATGAAACTGGTTTTAACAGATAGTCGATCACATCCAGTGAGTAGCCATCCAGTGCGTATTGCTCATAGGCAGTTACGAATATTACCAGTGGTGTTTTTGAAAGACCTTGAAGTAGCTGTATTCCCGACAGGCCTGGCATTTGAATATCCAGAAATAGCAAGTCTACGGGCTTTTGCCGAAGAAACTCGTTAGCTTCTAAGGCAGTAGAACATTTCTTAACCAAAGTAAGAAAAGAAATCTTCCTGATATTGTCTTCCACCAAGTCCAGTGAAAGCGGTTCATCATCAATTGCCATGCACGTCATTCCGCAATAAGTTTTAAGTCCACAATAAACCAGCCATTTTCAGTATACGTTTTCAAAGCGTAGAGATCCTTGTACAACAAATCCAGCCTTCTCGTCACATTTTGTATTCCGATTCCGTTGCTTGAATCCTGTATACCGGTCTCTATTGGATTGAACTTATTCCTGACATTAAAATTTATGCCGTAGGTTGATGCTTCGAGGCTCACCTTAATTTCCGGATTCTTGATCATCCCAACTCCGTGCTTAAAGGCATTTTCGACAAAGGGTATCAGTAACATGGGCTCAATCATGAGATCTTTCCGCTGCAGCCCGACGTGGTAGCATAACGTAATCATCGAACCCAGTCGCATTCGTTGCAGCTCGATGTAGTTATTGATATAATCGGCTTCCTGTTCCAGCGTTACTTTCTTATCAGTGTGATACAACGAATAACGCATGAGTTGTGATAGTTGTATGATCGCTGACTCTAAATGATCAGATTTTTTTCTGGCTAGTGAAGCAAGGCTATTAAGGATATTGAACATAAAATGAGGACTAACTTGAGACCTAAGGAACGAAAGCTCCGATTTCAATTTTTCGTGCTCGCGTTCTTTCAATAAATTTTCATAAGCAGATCTGTCTTGCATGACCCTTAGTGCGAGGCTGAGTCCGAAGACCATAAAAAAATTCGGTACCCCGATAAAAAGTGGCGGGTTAAAAGCGCCGATTCGAATAAAATAGGAGCGGAAAACGTAGCTCGTGACCAGGTAAATCGTAAGACACAGACAAATAAGCATTGCATAGGTAACCCATCCCTTTCGTTGAAGCACTTTCGGTACCAGGATAAACATGTTGGTATAGAAGAAAACAAACAACAGGCTATTCGAAAGGAAGGACTCAATCTGAATCATTGCAGGATCAAAGGGGACGCTGCTTGTCAACCGTTCCCCTAGATCTCGCGAAAAAGTTCTTTCGAGGACTTCGTTTCGCCTTTCCGAAAAAGGCCTCTGGCGTGAGAGAAATCTGAGAGGTAATGAAAATAGTAAGGCCCAGCCACAAACATGTAGCGCGACGACTAGTATCTTGTTTACCAACGTTTTTGTCATACGTGTAAATATGCGTCAGTACTATCTTATAGAACGTAAAAGATACCGAATTTAAAGCCTTCTTTTCCTGTCGCTAATAACTTTCGTCATAGGTCTCGTCGGGTTTAAATTCCCAAACGTCATCATAGCGACTAGAGCCGTTTTGCCCGGTTCCCAGAAAGGCGCGGCCTTCCAGCACGAACGCTACGGCCAAACTGCGTGACGATCCTTCAAACGATGTCTTCTCATCCCAAATTCCGGTGGTTGCATTAAATTCATATACAGTTCCACTCGCGGATCCTGTTGATGCGATCCCTCCGACGATATATCCCCTATCGCCAATTGTGAAAGTCGAGGCATCATACCGGTGAACTGCGGATTTAAATTCTTCATAATACGTTTCAGTATCTTCTACTGATCGATTTGTCCACGTGATTTCGGATCCGGATGCATCAAATTCCCAAAAGTCGTTGTTGAACAAGCCATTGTTCCGGCCGCCACAGATGTACGCTTTTGAATTCACGATCAGTGCAAAGCCGCCTTCGATTTTTTCTCCCGGATAGCTTTTGACCTCCCTCCACAAATTTGTGGCCGGATCGTATTCCCAGAAATCACTGTTGTATTGATCACCGTCATATCCAGTCCCTACATACCCGCGATCTCCAATGGAAAAAGCAATGGCGTTGTATCGTGCTGTCCCGCCGAAGTCAGCCACTTGATTCCATGTGTTTGCATCCGGATCATACTCCCAGAAATCGCCGAGTTCTTCCTTATCTTCGTTGCGATTGTATCCAAGGCCCACATAACCCTTTCCATTAATACTGAACGCGACTGCCCTTTCACGCGGTTGTCCGGGAAATGAAGCCCGCCCGTCCCAAAAGCCCGAATTGATATCGATAGCATAAAAGTCAGACAGATAGTCATCTCCATCATAACCTAACCCAACAAATGCTTTTGTACCGACTGTAAACACTATTGCCCCTGAGCGCGGCCTCCCTTTGAAAGGCGTTGTGCGCGTCCAGTTTCCTAACGTTGGTTCATCTTCCGGATCATCGGTGCAGTTGGTCATTGCAACACAAAAAATGGTGTACATCATGAATATTTTTACCTTGTTCATGGCTCATTGGTTTACGGTAGCAAAATAGATTCGAAGGCGCGTCTTATATTGGTAATTGGGTGCCGCTGCAATAATGCGTTCCGCGGATACAGGAAACGAGTTTTTGTCGGTAGTAAAGATCAACCCATTTTCATTCAGAGTTTGAAGATCCATCTGTTCCCTTACAAATTCGGTTGCATCAAATGTGTAATAGGTATCTCGCCCGAGATCGACGTCTTCGACCAACGTTGCCGCAATCCCAATTTCCTCGTAAACCGCATTGCGCTTGTCGGCTTTGAAAACAGTTAAATTTGCCGGGAGCTTTGTCGTGGCGCCGTACGAGCGGCGAACAGGAAATAATTCCAGTACAGCCTTGGTCGGATAAAAATTTGTGAGTTGTTTAAGTGTACGCAAGTACGGTATGTCTACACGCAATGAAAGCCCTGCGCCTGCATGTAAATAACTTTGATTATTCGTTTCGGTTGAGCTTAACCTGTCTTTACCTGATGGCAGCGACTCCAAAGGTGTATTTCGTCTATCGCAGGAGATGCTGGTAAAATACAAACTGGAGGCAGCCTTAACATCAAAAGTCAGTTGCTTTTTCGCAACCGGTGTGTTGCTCTTATCAAAATAATGGACTTTCAACTTCGGATTTGTAGATAATCCAAGGATACAGGCAGAGAAACCAGTATCTGGTAGTACAGCAAGCCCGCGAAAGTATTGCAGAAAGTCTTCGGAGTTCAGGTCGTCGTCTTTATTGACTGCTTTTTCGAAAATTTCCTTGCCTAAGGTGTCTGAAAGTTTGATCTCTACGGAATCGTTGTGAGGCCTTGGCATGAAGGTTAAGGATCCGAGTGATTGTGGGTCCGTCTTGAAGGAACTGGAATTATACAGATATCCTCCGTCCGTTTTTATTTCTTCCACAATTCGGTAGACGCGAAGTGTAAGAGGTGACAATGTATCATAGTAGGAATAGTGGTCGAGAGGCAGGGTTAGTGAAAAATATTCGTACTCTACCGATGCATCGTCCAATGTTGGTACATTCTCCGGCGTTACCTGGAAGAAAGGTGCAGCCGAGAATTTTCCCAGTACTTCCTCATTATGGGTACCCACCAGCATTCTGTTGGCCGTGTTTGTCGCCAGGTCTTCCAAAAAAATCGTAGAAAGTTTGACAGTCGACGAGTCGATATAAGAAAAGTCCAATGCCCCGCTAGAAAAGAAGTCAGATCCTATGTCGGACGACTCTGATTCGCAAGAACACATTATCAAACAATAGAACATCGGAAGTAATACTAGCCTCATGGGATCGTGATCTACAAATGAAGGGCTTCGGATTGCTTTAATGAAATAATATCGACCATGACAGTAAATGCGTCGACGTTACTATGGATTTTAATGGTATCGCGGGATCATCATGTATAAGCAGGACAGAAAGTGTTATCTCACGAAGATGTAATCCTGTAGCGACATTACTGTCATTGGTCGCTAAAGCTTCTCAAGAAAAAGAGCGACAGTTAATTTTCGCCGCATAGGCAACCATGAAATACTGTCTCCTTCTTTTTTTTTCAAGTCTTGGTGTAAGTGTCATCGCCCAGAACATTTACAGTTCACCCTATTCTATCTATGGACTGGGAATTATGAATTACAGGTTTTCCACACTGAACCGGGCAATGGGCGGAGCTGGAATTGCTGTTCAGGATGGATATAACCTGAACTATTTGAATCCTGCTTCCTACAGTAAGATCAAGCCTCCTATCAGCAGCATTTTCGAAATGGGCTTTTATATGGAACGCGACCGCTACAAAACACATGAATTGTCGGAATCTCAAACAATTGGCAACCTGTCGAACCTTAACTACTGGTTTAAGTTGTCACCCCGGTGGTCATCGATTGTTGGACTGACTCCTTTTAGCAGTGTATCGTATAAGGTAAATACGACAAGAACCCTTGGTAGCATCAATGACGTTCAATACGTGTATGAGGGAAGGGGTAACATTTCACGGTTGTATTGGGGCAATGGATTAAATATTGTTAAAAATCTGTCATTGGGTGTCAACATCTCTTATCTATTCGGAACAATATCCAGGTCAGAATCGATCAGTCTCTTACATCAGGCTGCCAACCTTCTTTATGAAAATAAGGTGACCACTAACAAGATACATGTTGATGCTGGATTTCAATATTCTATTCTCCTAAGAAAAGACAGGTCATTGGCTATCGGTGTTGTAGCCGATGATAAAATTAAGTTTGACGCAACCGAAAAAAGTTTCCTGTATAACGATTTGTTTGACACTTTGAGCACAACAACCGGGAACAGGTTGCAGTATCGGGTTCCGGCTTCTTTTGGTATCGGGCTGGCATTACAGTCCGCTAGATCTGTGGTAGCCGCTGACCTCAAGTTTCAGCGATGGAGCGAGGCGGAAGTGGAGGATGAGAACGCCGTCGTCAGAGACACATGGAGGTTCGCATTCGGATACATGCGCAAAGGAAATCCTGACGCAATCACGTATTGGGGTTCGATGTCCCTGCGTGCGGGATTGCATTTGGAGAATTATTATCTGCAAGTAAGAGAGAACGTTCTTCCGTGGTGGGGGTTCACGGCCGGCATTTCCATGCCCATGTTTGATAACAGGTCATCCGTTAATATAACGTATTCATTTGATCAAGTCGGGACGTTGAATGACGGATTGATTCTCCAGCAATCGCAGCAAATCATGCTCGACATCATCATTCGCGATCTTTGGGGCATTCGACGAAGGTTCGACTAGTGCATCCCAGAGATGACACATCAGGGCTCTTGGCGTATTGGTTCAGGTGCCAGGGCTTTGCGAACTGCAGGTGCGACCTTCGTGCCAAACAATTCCAGTGATCGCAGAATCTTATCGTGAGGCATAATACCCACGCTCATTTGCGCAAGAAACCGGGTGTTGTCAAAAAGTTCGTGTTCGTATAATATCTTAGCAATTACTTCTTCGACACTTCCTACCACTAGAGACCCCGTTGGAGAACGCATGGCATCAAAATCCATGCGCCGGAGCGGTGCCCAGCCTCTTTCCCTACCAATGCGGTTCATCATAACAGAATAGGCCGGATAAAATTCATCAGCCGCTTGTTGAGAAGTCTCGGCCACATAAACATGTGAATTGATTCCCAGGGGGAGATTCTCATGTCCCGCTTTCTTTGCCGAATCTCGATATAGGTTAATGAATGGAACAAATTTGTCTGGATAGCCTCCGATGATTGCCAGTGCCATCGGAAGGCCTAGTGTACCGGCTCTGATGGCGGATTGAGGTGTGCCACCAACTGCTTGCCAAATTGGAAGTTCGGATTGAAGCGGTCTCGGATAAACTCCGAGGTTGATTAGCGAGGACCGATGTTTGCCTTTCCAGGAGACGGTTTCGTTCTTATTTATCTTCAGAAGCAAGTCCAATTTCTCTGCAAACAAGTCATCATACTGATTTAGATCGTAACCAAACAGGGGAAATGATTCGATAAAAGATCCTCTGCCAACCATAATTTCCGCCCTTCCGGAAGAAAGCAGGTCTACGGTCGCAAAGCTTTGAAATACCCTCACGGGGTCGTCGGAACCCAGCACAGTTACCGCGCTTGAAAGCTTTATCCTATTCGTAATAGCCGCAGCGGCGCCAAGTATAACAGCTGGGGCAGAGATTGCATAGTCAGGCCGATGGTGCTCTCCCACGGCAAAAACATCCAGCCCGACTTCGTCCGCGATTTTGATTTCGTCCATCAAATTTTGTATTCGCTGATGCGCATTGATGGCCTTTCCCGACAACTTGTCGGGCTGCATATCTGCGAAAGTGTAAATCCCTAATTCCATGATATTTTTTGTTCTGTATGATCATGAGCGTCCTGATCTTCCCTCCAACGGTTGTGATCAAGTCGCCCCACGTGGATCAATGTAATATTAGCCTTAAGTACGACTATTATTGTTGAACCAGATTAAGAAACGTTAGTTTTGGTCATTGCGTTTTTTAAAATCCTTAATTTAGAACCAACAGAGTCTATGATGAATACGGAATTGATACTTAAAAACGTTTGCAAACACATTTCTTTGGATAAAGTGGAGAAAGATTTTTTTATCTCCCTCTTGGAACCGAAGACATTACGGCGCAAGAAAATTTATCTGCAAGCGGGAGAAGTATGCCGTAATTCTGCATTTGTCATCGATGGCGCTCTTAAAAGTTATACAATTGACAAAGAAGGCAAGGAGCACATCCTGAGTTTTGCGACCAAGGATTGGTGGATTGCAGACATGTACAGTTACATATCCAGAAAGCCCGCGATCCTCACCATCGAGGCAATAGCAGATTCGGACGTGTTGCTGCTTTCCTATGAAAATCAACAATTGCTTTATGACAAAGTCCCGAAGTTCGAACGCTTTTTTCGTATTCTTATTGAAAACGCATTGGTTGCAAATCAGCAGCGATTGATTGACAATTTAAGCTCATCAGCCGAGGATCGTTACCTTCATTTTATCAAAAAGTATCCCTCAATCCCGTCTTGCGTGCCGCAACATAACATCGCCTCCTATCTAGGCATCACACCGGAGTTTCTCAGCAAAATACGCGGCAGGCTGGCGCGAAAGAAAGCATGACAAAGGAAAAGGGATGGATTATGAATGAATATTTCGGCAACTCGCCAAACGTCAATCAAAGCCATGTCATTAGGCTACGCTATAACAATGTATTCACTTCGAAATTGGTTTTCTGAAGTTAGGAAGCGCCAGTTTGTATTTCACTGCCATCAATCTGAACACAAAAATAACAACGATGGATATCACTAGGTTGATATCTCTGCCCACGTCTATGGCATGAAGTATTAAATATAGAACGGCACCAGACAGGCATGCAGTTGCGTAAATCTCCTTTCGAAAAAGCACAGGCGTTTCATTCGTTAATACATCCCGAATTACACCACCCATAATGGCGGTGAACATCCCCATAATTGCCGCGATCTCCGGATTTACGCCGAGGCTAAGCGCCTTTTCAACTCCCAGAATTGTAAAGAATGAAATGCCGAGGGTATCAAAAAACAAAAACGTTCGCTTCAGGCGGACTAGGACGGTGTAAAAGAAATATGCGGTAAGAACCCCTGCAAAAATAGAATACAAGAAATTAATATCTCCAATCCACACCAGTGGATAACTTCCTAACATGATATCACGCAGGGTTCCACCACCTATTGCGGTTACAAAACCCGTAAAACCGGCACCAAACAAATCATCATGATGATCCTGTATTGCCAGTGCTCCAGAGATAGCAAAGAAAAATGTTCCCAGTAGTTCCAGGACGTATTGAAAGTTTGTCATCGGGTTGCGTTACTATGGCAGCGTAATAAAGATAGACCTTCTTTTTACAGGCTCTAAATTTCTTGTCTTATGACCTTTGCCGGTGGTATCTTCCACGAGCAGGATATCTCCTGCCCTGAAGATCCTTTTTTCGTGTAATGATGTTTCAATTTCTATCATACCATCCAGCAAAATTATGTACTGACGCTGGGGAGCTGTATGATAACTCCAATCATAGTTTGGTTCAACCTCCCTGAAAATAATTTCTTTGGCCGGAACGGGCTCGGAAAGGCTGCCAATCATTCCGGAGGGAAGTAGGGAAATCGTTGATTCATCAAAGTGACTATCTCCATTTGCATCGGCGTAAATTCTGACAATGGCAAACATAATTATCCGTTAAATACAAGCTGATTCGCTTTGTCAATCTCATCTTCACTGATCGTATGCCCCATATTTTGGTATATTTTTTCCGTGACCGAAGCGTTCATGGATTTAAGGACCGCGGTTGTTTCCTGGACACGTGTAACGGGTACGTGAGGATCGGGATTGCTCGTCCCGATAAAGATGGGTGTCCCCGAGAAATTTCCACGATAATATTCTTTCTCGATCTTGTCACCGATTAACCCGCCGGTAAAAGCTACGACACCACCCCATCTTTGCGCGTTTTGAGTGACAAACTCAAGCACAAGACAAGCTCCCTGAGAGAACCCCAGAAAGTAAATTCGATCATTCGCAATGCCTGCATTGTTAATGTCCTTAACAATGTCCTTAATAAGATCAATGGCAGAGGATAACCATGGCTCATTTTGTTTCCGAGGAGTCAAAAATGAATAAGGGTACCAGGTAAAGTTGGTTGCTTGAGGGGCTAAGACTGAAAAATCCTCCAAGTTCAAATAAGGGATTATTCTCATGATGTCTTCCGGGCTTGCTCCACGTCCGTGCAGCATGATGAGCGTATTCCTGGCATCGCCTAATTTTTTACCCGATGATAAAATCGACTTTTGGTGCATTTGTTATACTGCTTTTGGGTGATTCAACCGTGCCACGATTTATTCCAGATTTCAGCGTAGAGTTCCTGGTGTCTTTTAAATTGTGCAAGCACATAGGGGCAGAGTGGAATAACCTTCAATTTATGTTCCCGCGCATACCCTGTCATTGTAGAGAGCAAGGTTGCCGCGACACCTTTTCCTTTCAGTGTATCATCGACCTCGGTATGAAACACCGTCAAGTTTCCGTCCTTTACCAATACTTCCATTTCTGCCACCTGCTTGCCTTCTCTCTCCATGAAAAAGGCGCCACGGCCGTTATCATTTAGCCTCAATTGAATCTCATTCATATTGAAGTGATTTAAAATGCAATTCACAATTCATAAAAACAGCCGAACCTTTTTTGTATTCCATTAACCTTAGGCGAGCGAAGGCAAAACCGCTTCAATTTGCTTGCGATGTCCCTCGTACTGAGCCGGAAGTTTCAAGTTCTTTCCCAGCTCACTAACAGATTCATCGATGGAAAAACCAGGATTGTCCGTTGCAAGTTCAAACAATACGCCGCCCGGTTCTCTAAAATAAAGTGAGAAAAAGTAATTTCGATCAATTTTTTGAGTGATGTTCAAACCTTTCGCAAGCACTTTTTCTCGAAACGCCATCAGCGCCTCTTCATCCTTCACGCGGAATGCAACGTGGTGGATTGTACCACCAGCGTTGCCTGTCCGCATTTCATTTGGTGCTTCCAGCAGGTCAACGATTGCGGCATTGGCCACGTGGTTTGTTGCGTACCTATAACGGTTCCCTTCCTGTCCGACGAATTTGTAGTCAAAGATATCTGTCAGGATTTCCGCCGTTTCATTCACGCTTCTCAGCGTAAGCGTAATGCTGTGAAACCCTGTAGTGGCGACTTTCGCGCCCACCTCGTCAGTTTCCCAAGGTTTCCGATTATCCTCAATTTTAGGGATGATTAACGTCAGCGGCAACCCGTCCGGGTCTTCAAATGCGATATACCTTTCGCCGAACCTGGTGCCGGTTCCTGTTACATTCACAAAATATTCAGTGAAGCGATTTGTCCAGAAGTCGAAGCTGCCATTGGGTACAGCATACCCTATTTCTGTTGGCATTCCTGATCCTTGTTTGCCCCTGGGCACGCCTTCCCAAGGAAAGAAAGTCAGTATCGTACCTGGGGAGCCGACCTCATCTCCGAAATAGAAGTGATACGTTTTCGGGTCATCAAAATTGACCGTCTTTTTTATAAAGCGCAGTCCCAATACTTTTGTGTAGAAGTCGTAATTCCGTTTTGCATATCCTGCAATCGCAGTAATATGATGTATGCCTAAAACCTTGTGTTCCATATATTGTTTTTTTGTTGATATGTAAAGTTACGGGCTTTATATAGGGAAAGTTATTAAACTAGGTTAAGTTCAGGTATGCCCATGTAATAGATCGTTCCGAACTTTCTTTTTTCTTAATCTAGTTCAATGTTCTATTCAGGCATTGATTCTACCTTTGTGTCATCAAAGGAAAAAACAAATACAATGGAAACAATAACAGAAAAGAAAACAACATGGAAGCTTGATCCTGCACACAGTGAAATTGGATTTAAGGTGAAGCATATGATGATTACCAATGTTTCGGGATCATTCGAAAAATTCGATGCTCAGGTAGAGACTACGGGAGTCGATTTCACAACCGCTAAAATTGAATTCACGGCAGACGTCAGCTCCATTACGACCAACAATACCGATCGCGACACGCACCTCAAGTCGGCTGACTTTTTTGATGTGGCGAATCATCCTCAGTTGAAATTTGTCTCAACAAAAGTGGAGAGAAAGGATGATGACAATTATTTGGTACAAGGCAACCTTACCATAAGGGATGTAACCAAACCTGTAAAATTAAACGCAGAATTTGGTGGCATTGGAAAGGACCCATGGGGCAATGAAAAGGCTGGATTCACCATCACCGGCAAGATTAATCGCACTGACTACAAACTAAATTGGAATGCAGCGCTGGAAGCGGGTGGTGTGTTGGTCGGCGAAGAGGTGAAGATCCAAGCCGAACTTCAGCTAATAAAACAAGCCTAATAATCTCAAGCTACCCGCTCCATGGCGGGTAGCTTGACCGTTCGGTGACTGATTCTTAAGGAAACAAATACCGCACAGAGACCATTTGATGTTTAGTGGTCTTGCCTGGCAACGGTTACAGTTTTAGATCCTCTTTTTTGCCGGTCTTAACAGCCTTATAAATAGCATCCATGATCTTCAGATCTTTTACACCCTCTTCACCGTCGACGGGAACGACGGGTTTTTTACCTTGCAATATAATGCCAGCCATTTCATCCATCTGGACGGTCTGGTGTGTAACATGGGGATGGGTTAGTTCACCACTGTTAGTGCGAGCTTTGATGGGACCATAACCCGTTGAGGGCTGCATTTCGGCAAATCCCTTTTCGCCGTTTAAGAAGAAACGATCGAGATTGTTCATCGAATAAGTCGACAAGCATGATGCTACCGCACCGCTCGGGAATCCTAATTGAAACATAATGGTTTCATCAATGCCTTCCTTAAATTTCTCAGGATTAGTTTTGGTTTCTTGAGCCGTAACCCAAATTGGCTCTTCACCGATCATATACCGGGAGCCATTAACTGCATAAATTCCGATATCCATCATCGCACCACCTCCAGCAAGTTCTTTCTTCAATCGCCATTGATTCGGATCGCCGATTCTAAACCCACAAAGACCTTGGAAAAAGAGAACCTTCCCGAACTCACCTGCATTTCGCAACCTGATTATTTCCAATGTCTTTGGTTCAAAGTGCATGCGATAGCCAACAAGAAATTTTACATTAGCTTTTTTGCAGGCATCCACCATCGCCTGGCCCTCAGCCGCATTGACAGCAATTGGCTTTTCACAGATTACGTGTTTGCCGGCCTGCGCAACACGAATAGCCTGGGGTTTGTGAAGAGAGTTGGGAGTGATGATATAAACCGCATCGATGTCTCTATTATCCTTGATCGCATCAAAGTTCTCATAGTTGTAGCAGTTCTTTTCGGGGATATTGTACTTGGCCTGCCAGTCCTTTACCTTAGATGGGGTTCCACTAATCACGCCAACGAGTTTCGCCATCTTCGAGGACTGCATAGCGTCGGCGACTCTAGTACCGTAACTTCCTAATCCGCATATGGCTACCCGTAGTACCTGGCCCTGATACGGGAGCTCGTTCCCTTGCTCCGGCTCAGCTAAAGCGAGCGATGGAATGAAGGGCAAAGAAAGTGCTGAGGCCGAAAGTTTTTGTAAGAAGTCACGACGGGATTTCATAAGGATAGTTTTTTTAGGTTTTTACTGGCATCAAGGTAGTAATAACTTTTTTTTGTTTGGCACCTTCCATGTAAGTTGTTATGTATCACAAGTAGAAAATGAACTTATCGCGAAGAACAATTTTGCGAAGAGCCAGACACGGCGCTGTTTAAGGATAGTTATTTGACGGTACCATTAGCCACCCAAGACAGTATATAGTCACCAAGAATCATAGCTTTGTAGCAGTTGACGCTTCAAGTTGCATTTATTAGGCATAAATTGTGAATGCAAAAGCGCAGAGGGCGCGGAGGTTAATACACGCAGAAATCGCAGAGTCTTTTCATAGAGAGACTCTGCGTATCCCAGCGTACATTTTTATCAGTGGATTCAGCGGTCAATCTTTAAGAAATACGACTACCCAAACTGTCCACCTCCCTATAGATCATGCGATTCCCAATAGTTGTTAACCACGCGCCTAAGGCCTGCACTTAATCGAACGACATTGAAATTAATAAGCAAACCTACTCTTAAATCCAATAGCCTAAGATGTGTGATGGCTTGCATTAAATGGATTTCATTTAATGCTTCAACCGACTTTATTTCAACAATGACTTTTCTTTCAACCACCAAATCTGCGCGATATCCACAGTCTAATTTTACTTCAGCGTACACAACAGGGATTGGCTTTTGACGTTCAACAAAAAGGCCACGCTGAAAGAATTCAAAGTACAAACAGGATTCGTACGCCGATTCGAACAATCCTGGGCCGAGGGTTTTGTGAACTTTTATCGCGGCACTGATAACTTGTTCTGTAATTTCATTTTCAAACACAACGGTTAATTTAGACTTAGCTTAAAAGTAACAAGTGGCAACCAGGGAATCAATTTTTGAACGACAGGAATTCCAGAGGAAATGCAATGCAAAAAAGCGCAGAGACCGCAGAGTTAATGCGCGCAGAGGTCGCAGAATACTTTTTAGCAAGGACTCTGCGTATTCTGCGCGTGCCTGTCGCAGAGTAACGCAGGATGATAATTTTCTCCGCGTCCTTCGCGGTTAAATCTTTGAGACGTAATACCATAAGAGTACGTGCCTTTTCCCGATCCCCAAAAAAAAATGCAAAAAAGCGCAGAGACCGCTGAGGTTAATACACGCAGAGGAATCCGCAGAGAATTAGGGTCTAGGGACTCAACGTACTCAGCGCTCGTCTGCTGTAGAGTAACGCATAGTGATCTTTATCTCCGCGTATTCTGCGCCCTCCTGCCGCAGAGTAAAGCATGCAGGTGATCTTTATCTCCGCGTGCTCAGCGGTCAAATCTTTGGAGACGCACGACCTTTACGACTGTATACTTTTACGAGCCCCGAAAAAATAAAAATGCAAAAAAGCGCAGAGACCGCTGAGGTTAATACACGCAGAAATCGCTGAGAATCACAGCATGGTGAACTTTTAGCGATGATCCGATCAAGGGAACAAATGTTATCGAAAGTACTTCACTTCACCACGGGATAAGGAAACGTTGATTGAAGTGCCACACGTTTCCCAGTTTCCTGCGATTCCCTTGCGGCCTGCATTACTTCCAACACATGCAAAGCATGCTCAGCATTGATGAGGGGTTCGATCCCCGTTACTAAACTTTCAGAAATAACAGATGCGCCTTGTTGCCAGACATATGGTCCGGGATCCGGCACGTATCGCACAGTTTTCTCATTATCAACGGTTGCCATATCTACACCAAAGGGAGCCCAATCGTAGCCTACCAAATTCATATTTGCTTTTCTTCCCCAGATTGAAATGGTGGGACGATCCTGACCTGAGCCTTCATGTCCATACGGGTCAAAGTAATTGAATCCACATTGTACATGGGATATCACGCCGTTGGAATGCTCCATCAGTACCATGGCATTATCTTCAGCCTCGACTTTGACCTTGCCTTTGTTTTCTGTCTCACGTTCCGGCAAAATGATACTGGTCATGGCAACAACTGATTTAGCTGGCCCGAGCAGTCCCGTCAACGTTCCAAAATTATATACACCCAAATCAGGCATACTTCCACCGCCTTTTTCATAGAAGAATGCAGACCAGTGCGGACCAAGATGCCCATAGTGCGCGTGAGCTGCAGCGATCTGGCCGAGTTTTCCTTCGTTGATAGCCTTAGCCATGAACGCAAATTGAGGACTGTTTACAACGGCCGGGGCACCCCACACGCGTAGTCCCTTGCTTTTTGCAAGGTCCAATAAGTCGCGTCCCTCTTTGTATGTATTGGCCATGGGCTTTTCGCTCCAGACATGCCGGCCCGCCATTATTGCTTGCTTGTTGAGTCTTCCATGTTCCTGCATGTCAGTAAGCGTTACCATCAAGTCGAATTTCGCTCCAGCCAGCATCTGATCAATGTGGGGGTAGTAGTTGGGTATCTTATATTTAGCGGCGGCGGCCTTAGCGCGCTCGGGTCGGATATCGCAGGTTGACACCAGTTCCACGAATGGCGATTTTGAGAGATGTGGCAAATATTGTCCCGAGACGCTCCCGCAGCCAATTACCCCGACCTTGATTTTTTTATCTGCTAGACCAAATGATTTCGCGTGCAATGCCAATGGCGTTAATATCGAAGACGCTGCCAGCGCAGAGCTTCGTGTGAGAAATTCTTTTCTAGTCATTTTCATAAAACAAGCTGGTTAAATGTAGAATAAATCAGTTCATTCTGTCGACAATCCACACATTGGCGTAGTGATGAGGACCTTTGAGCAATATTTTTAAGAATGGTGAATCCTTATCAACCGCCAAATTAAAGTTTTCTTCGTGGAGAAGGACTTCGCCTTTGTGTTTATATTCCTCGGGTTTTCCGTGCTTGAATCCATTAAGTTCAGAAACATAAACTTCAGCCTTATCAGTTTTATTCTCACTAAAATTTTTCCACCGAAGCGTAATCGTACTTCCGTTCTTTTCCGCCCTAAGGTCAGCTAAATCGATCTCGCCTATAAAGGGTACGCCGTCTAATTCTTTTCGCACCTCATCGGGAATGGAAACTTGCAGGTGATTAAAAATAGAGGGAAGGATATCTACGACTGCCGGCGACTGCTTAAAACGGCCGTTGAGTTTCCTGCTATTAGTCGCAATCCAGGTTGTTCGTTCACGATCTGACTGCCCTCCATGATCTTTGCCCGTTTCTGCGCTTCGACCGTGATCTGTTGTGATGATGATCAGCCAGTCCTCCTGAAATTTCTCTTCCCGCAGTTTAATGGCATCCCAGATTTTTTTTATTTGTCGGTCTGCATTTTCAATTGCTTCATGGAATTGAGGGCTATCACCAAACCGGTGGCCCATATCGTCTGTAAATTCAAGATAGACCCACGAAAGGTCAGGCCCCTCTGCTGCAATATATCGTGCCGCTTCCTGTGATACTGCCTCATCAATTTTCCGAATGTAATTGGCTTGGTCGTCATGCGGATATTTTATCGTGTCATGCTCGAGACCATCAAATTTATAGTCGAGTTCAACCGACCCAGCTTGTTCAAGCCCTTCACCGACTAACTTGGTGCGATTGTCAAGCCAGGTGGAAAACAAAGCCGTCTTAAGTTTAGGATCAACTTTTTCAGCAATTCTGAAAATATTCCAATAATGATAATTAGGCGCAGCGATGTCGTTGTCCCACACATTGTGCTTATTTCCCCATGTTCCGGTTAGGAGAGAAATGTATCCGGGTGCGGATATCGTGGGTGTTTCGTTGTACGTTGCTTTTACGCCGCCCACATAAGCCCTCGTATATCCACCTATCTTTTCTATTTCGTCCAGGGTGGGCGTGTTTAGTTTCTCAATAACATCGGCTGGAATACCGTCGACAATAATAAATGCTGCTTTCGGAGATTTCTCTTTAGTTTGTGAAGTCGTGCAGCCACTCAAACATGATACAGCTAACCACATTAATCCAAAAAAGTTGAGGCACCAATTTCTCATCGTTTTGTGCAACGTAAATTTTTAACAATAACCATTTTTGTAAATAAAGCATGTCCCAAACGTTGAGCGTTTTGGGACATGCAAACATAAGACTTCGATACTATGGAACAGAGAAAAGATTAGTTACAGTATACCAGTATGTCCATCCTCCATCCATATAATAAATATCGTACTCGACGGAAATGGTTCCACTGCATACATCATATGAGCCTTCACCAACTTCGATGAATTTGTAGTCGTAGCCGTCTGAGTCAGAACCCGTTTCCTGCTCCCCGAAGGTAGCTTTCCCCTTTGTGGATCCTGTTGACTGCGGTGTTAGTGTCACCGATAGGGACGCATTTGAAAATGGTCCATAGTCTATGAGATCACCCGTCAACTTGACCGTATTTGCTGTCACAACTCCCTCGGCTGGTTTTGTTGTACCTCCACTTATCGAATTGTTTAGAGTTGTATTGTAAATAGAAGTCGTGAGACTACATTCGTCATCCAAGATCGTGAAGGTGACAGCAGCGTTTTCGGGATCTGTAAGACCGAGTCCAATTTTAACATCGGGCTGGCTGATGGTCTTAATTCTAACTACAAACGTACGCTCGTCGTCTGTACCAACGGCATTGTCAACCGTTTTTACCCATACAGTATCCGAAACCAGTTTGCCAGCACGGATCTTAATGGCGTCAGGTGGGGTCACAGTGAAATCAGTGTTTTCCTGTGCATTGGATGCTGTGATCTCAAGCGTCAGGTCGATATCCTGATTGTATGGTTCAAACGCTAATAATTTTGCCGTGAGCGGAAATGGCTCTTCGCTGTTATTGAATTCGTTCAGGCTGACTGAGGATTCACCATCGAAAGCCACAAATTCATAAATTGGGTCCACCACCTTGTCATCATCGTCATCACAGGATAATACGGCTGCACAAAGTAGGGTAACAAACAATATAAATTTTGTACGCATGATTACAATTTTTTAAGCCTATTCACTTTTTAATAACCACATAACACCGTTGATATCATCATTTCCTGCATATTGGCGGCTGATGGCCGCCTCAACATTTTCCACGTTCAGTTGCAATTCATCCTGAGGATACATCCAACGCTTGGGCACCTGGCCATTGTTAAGGATACCACCACCATCGACATCAAATTGCGGAAATCCGGTGCGCAGATGGTTATAAAAAGCTTCCCACCCACCATTCATAAAAAAGTTGATGTACTTCTGCGTGATGATCATTTCAACTCCGTTCGCTGGATTATACTCGACTTCTGGTTCGAGGAGATAGGCATCCTGTTCATCGCTTGAAATGCCATAAAAATCAAAGGAAGCCCTTATCCCATTTTCATAGTGCTCTTCGGCATCTGTGGTAATCCAACCTCTTTCTGCCGCTTCTGCCAATGTGAATTGCACTTCTGCATATCCAAGCAAAACGCTAGGTTCGTTTACAGGATCAAGGTAGTAACGCTCATCCACGCGGGACGCTTCACCATTAACAAGGCGATTGGTGTTATCGGCGAGCGGGTCGCTTCCGCCAAGTCCACCATACGCATCAAAGTCGGTGTCCGGTAATGCGCTGCCTTGCGGTTTGCGATCTGCGAAAACAAATAACCGTGGATCCTGCCTAGCCTTCAGAAGATCAACAAATGACTCTTCCATATAATAGGCCGTCTTGAAATTGTTGTTATTGAAGTACGGATATCGATTGTTGACAAGATCCTGAAAATGCAGCGCTGCGTTGTCGTCATTCGATTCAAAAATGGGGTATGAGTCCGGGTCATTTACAATTTCCTGAAACCGGCTAACAACATCAAGTCTTGAATTGCCAGTTTTCTCAGAAAGGCTAATGAGAACTCTAAGGCTATACGAATTAATTAGCTTTTTCCACTTCGTAATATCACCTCCGTAAACAACATCTCCTGTGATGTCGCCGAGGCTTGCATCAAGGCTGTTATTTGCCAATTTAAGATCATCTAATACCCTGACATAAATGTCTTCTTGATTGTCGTATGATGGGGTATATATACCGGATGTCGTTTGCAGGGCCTCACTGTATGGAACATCTCCAAATAGTTTGGTCAGTTCAAGAATCTGAACTGATTTCAGGAATAGTGCGAGGTGTTTATAGTTTTCAAGCTGGAGCCGCTCTGCTTCCTCCTCCATTTTAGCAATTTGACGAAGGGTGTTATACCGGGCGAAATTATTCCGTTGCCAGCCATAGTATTGTTCCACAGCGGCGCCGTCTGTAAACACAATCATTCTGGAAGCAAGCATGGCTTCGACACTGACCACTCGAAAAGTGGGGACCACAACGTTGGAATTACCAGGAATCGCAGCTTGAATATTAGTTAGAAGCAAGCCGGGGTGGGTTTGAGAAGTCCTGTTTGGATCAGTTTGCAATTCGTCAAAATCTTTGCACGCATTAGCTATGAAGACTATTGCTATTAAACTAAACGTTTTTATCGTTTTCATTTGAGTGCTCATTAATGGTCAAAAAGTAAAATTCAAATTAAACCCGTAGCTCCTTGTTGAAGGTGTCTGGAGACTGTCGTCACCTGGGTCAGGATCTACTTCTGGCATGTCTGACCAAAGCGCCAGGTTTCTCCCCACAAGTGATATGGAGGCTCTCTTTAAAAAAGTACTCGCAAGTAATGCACTTGGGAAATTGTAGGTAAGCACTACTTCTCGCAGCTTCACGAAGCTTGCGTCGTAGTAATGGTTAAGGAATGCATTGCTGGTATTTATATTCCAGGATATGTAATTAACAGGTGTTGTGTTAGGAGCGTAGACACGCGTGTCACTGATTATTTTTCCATCACTGTCATACTCAACATCACCCTCCACAACTACAACCCCGTCGGCAACATAGGTCGCTAAACCTTCATTCGCAGCTTCACGATGCTGATTTACAGTTCCAGGATGAGTGCCGCCCCACCACATTTTCTGATTCGTTGTTGAATACATCTTTCCGCCAATTCTTCCATCGGCTGAAACAGTAAGACTAAAATTCTTATAGTTAAATGTATTGAGGAAACCGAAAATGAAGTCCGGATCGTCATAACCCAGGAACCCGTTGTATGGATCGTTCTGCGGGAACCCGTTGTCTTGCAGCACTAATCTGCCGCCAGGCGTATACATGTAGGAGAACCCAAAGATCTGGTCATACCGCGTACCTACCGGAATATTATTCAGCCTGCTGGCGCCACCATACACAGATTCAAGATACTTACGATATTGACTCCAGTTTACAACTACGTCCCATGAAAAAACGCCGCTCTTTACAGGAGTTCCCGTGAGAGTGATCTCGATTCCCTTTCTGATAAACTCCCCTCCATTTTCTAGCCTGGCTGTGTATCCCGTTCCTTCCGAAATGGGTACTATGTTCAGATTATTGAAATCCCTGATTCTATATAGCGCCAGGTCCACGCCAAGTCTTCCTTCAAGGAAACGTGCATCTAATCCCACCTCATAGGTATCGGATGTTTCTGGATGAAGGTCAGGGTTTATGAGGATCCTTGGATAGGATACTGAAGGTATGTTATTCCAGTTTACCCCAGGATCGTAGGCTTGTATGTGCTCATAGGGATACGATGCTGTTGGATTATCATCGGGATCGTCAATCTTACCGTCGGAAACTCTCGACCAGGAAGAGCGCAATTTCAAAAACGAGATCTTATAAGGCGTTAAATCCACGAAGTCAGACAATACGGCTGCAAGGGACACCGAAGGATAAAAGAAGGAATTGTTCTTTACAGGTAAGGTAGAAACCCAATCGTTGCGTCCCGTGAACCCAAGAAAAATCCCTCCAAAGAGTTCTGCATCCAACGTGCCGTATACACTATTTACTTTTTCTTCTTCTAATAAATTGCTTCCACGCAATGGGTTCTCAGAATTGCTGAGGTTAAAAAATCCAGGAATGACCAATCCATCGGTTTCCTGGTCCTGCCTCCTGAAAGTTCTCCATCGGTTTGCCGCGCCCACGCTGGCACGAATCGAAAAATTCTCGCTTATTTCCTTGACATACTGTGCTATGAAATCAGTATTCAAATTCAGTTCATTGTCGCTGCGGAGTTCCAGATTTCCTCTGGAGAAGACATCGTATCGCACGTAGCTCTTAGGAGTTTTCCAGTCGCGGTTCAGGCTGTATTGGTTAAAGCCGGTCCGCAAGGTAAGGTCAAGTCCGGGTAGTATTGTATAGTCAAGTTTTAATTGTCCGAAAATATTGTCTTTGTAATACCCTTGTAGGAATTCATAGGCCTGAAAATATGGATTGTTATACCACGACGTATTATAGTGTCTTTGCTGAATGTCTTCCTGGCCTTTCTTCCAATAATCTCTCAGATCCCGGACATCAATGTCAGGGCCGGTCCATAACACCAGGTTATACAAATAGTTTTCGGGCCCATATCCAACTTCCGGAAAATTATCGGTGTATTGGCGGTTATACGTTAGCGAAGCATCTGTTCTTAAATTCTTACTTAGCTTATATGATCCGGAAACCGTAAATGACGTATTGTTCAGTTGTGTATTAGGAACAATTCCCTTTTGGTATGTATTGGCAGCGGAAACCCTGAACGTTCCATTTTCACCTCCTCCGCTTACGCTTATGTTGTTCGTGGAAATAACGCCGGTACGGAAAAAGTTTTCTACGTTATCTTTTCCGCGGGAAATAAACGGCAATGGTATGAGATCACCCGTGGAGGGATCAACGGCGCTATTGAATTGTGGCGTTTCCCAAAATCCGCTGGGAGTAGAAGGGTCCGGTTGATTCAACTTGGGTCCCCAGATCCAGCCGCCTCCTTCGAGTCCGCTTCCAGACCCATCCACAAAGGCGTATTGACCATTATATCCATTGCCATAAACGCTTTGGACTTCTGGTATTCGAATAAAGCTAGGCTGGAACATGGTACTTGAGTTAACCTCAACAGTGAGCGCATTTTCTCCGCCTCCTCGTTTCGTAGTTATCATGATAACTCCGTTGCGACCAATCGAACCATAGAGGGCGGATGCAGTAGCGCCCTTTAAGACGTTGTAGCTCTCTATATCATCGGCGTTTACTTTCCAAACGTCGCCATCCACACTGGGGACTCCATCAATAACGATCAAAGGTTTTGCTCCGCGAAGTAGAATCTCCGGATCTTGAAACAGATCGGTTTGGTTTTGAATCTGAAGCCCTGCAACCTTACCGGTTAAGGAGTTCATTATATTTGGTTCCCGAGCCTTCGTTACGGCCTTTCCTTCGACTTTCTGCACTGCATAGCCCAATGACTTGACATCTTTCTGCACGCCAAGTGCTGTTACAACAACTTCCGTTAGCGCGGTAACATCTTCTTCCATCTCAACATCGAAAGTAGTCCTGTTTGAGACCGCTACTTCTTGTGTTTTATAACCGATAAAGCTAAACACCAAAACAGCAGAGGGCGACTCGACAGTCAGGCTGAATCTTCCAGTTGCGTCGCTGGTTGTTCCTTTCGACGTTCCCTTTTCCAGTATGCTGACGCCGGGTAATGGATTGTTATTTTCCTTTACCTGCCCCGTAACGGTTAACTCCTGACTCCATGCGGGGCTTCCGGCCAAGAACAAAAAGATTAAAATCCATGCCGTTCCCGTGAAGTCCTTTCGGAATAATTGTCGTAGATTTTTTTCCATAAGCGATTAATTGATTGTTTCCAGAGAGTTATCATTTATATAAATATATTAATTGAACATT
>JAICGJ010000070.1 GCA_025923195.1 Chryseolinea sp. | reverse complement strand
TACCGCGGTGACGGAAAAACATCTCAAGAAGTTTCCCTTCCTTGTAGGTAAGTTGAGTAATCATACCGTTCGCGTTTAATACAAGACTACGAAGATCCAGCGTTGATAGGCTGACTTTTAATTGCATGGTGCGATCGGCAGATGTTGGCAGTCCTGTTGACCTTTTTAAAATTGCTTCTATACGATACTTGAGTTCTTCTATGCTGAATGGCTTACAGACATAATCATCTGCGCCAATTTGAAATCCGCGTATCCTGTCTTCCGGTTGATTCTTGGCTGTTAAAAAAACTATAGGAACGTGTTGGTTATATCTTCTGATATCTTGCGCTAAATCGTAACCGTCCTTATGGGGCAGCATGATATCGAGAATACAAAGATCAAAGCCGTTATTGTGAAAAGCCGACAGTCCCTTTTCCCCATCGCGATATAAATGCACTTTCCATCCAAACCCCTCCAGTGAATCTTTAATGAGAAAACCCAAGCTCTCATCATCTTCAACAAGCATAATTTGTAAATTCTCTTTCATGCCTTGGGCAAAATTATCCTGACTTCTGTACCCTCATTTAGCTTGCTAAAAAGTTGTATGTAACCCCTGTGTTTCTTGATGACGCTTTTAACAAAACTCAGTCCCAAACCAAAGCCTTTTACCCCATGAACATTGCCTGTAGAAATGCGAAAGAATTTTTCAAACACTTTCGACTGTGAATCGGGTGAAATACCGATGCCTTCATCTTTTATCACAATTTCAATATTCTTTCCAGTATCCTGAGTACTAACCGTTATGCGAGGCTGATCCTGAGAATACTTTTCGGCGTTGTCAATTACATTGTTGATGGCTTGGGCAAGCATCTCCCGGTCTCCCAAAATATACTGACTCTGCGCGTTTAGTTCCAGTTTCAAATCCCCGTTTCTCTCTTGTATCTTAAGGTGAAAAGCTTCAGCACAGTCTTTGATCAGCTGGTGAACATCCATAGTCGTGAAGGCTGGTCGTTTTTTACATTCTAACCTGGCGCCGGATAACACTTGTTCTATTTTCTGATGGAGTTTTTGATTCTCTTTCAGCAATATATCGAGGTATGTCCCTGCTCCATCATGGCCGCCATACTTTTGTTTCAGGATTTCAGCGGCTATGTGGATGTTTGTGACAGGGGTCTTGAATTCATGGGTCATGTTGTTGACAAAATCACTCTTAAGTTCTGCAAACTTCTTCTCGCGTAACAGCAAGACAATTGCATACGCGAAAAAGCCCATCATCAGCAAGAGCATCACCGTTGAGAATATCCAAATGTCAAGTTGGGCAGCTACATAACTTTGTTTTTTGGGAAAAAATACAGCGAAATTCTTTTCGCCGGAATAGGTGCGGAACTGTTGGGAATCCTTCGTGGATAACTTTTTCGTCGCTTCTATGTAGTTCCCATATACGAGCGTATCATCATCCGCTCTGTAGATGCCCAATTCGTACCCCATGTCGAGGTCACGCAATTGAAATTCGTTCTTTAAAAGTGTGTTAAGCTCGCCATCGTTGATTGTGCTATGGGTATCAACAAAGAAAAAGTTGGATGATAATTTCTTTATTACATAGTCCTTCGACAATGAGCCAGCGACTTTCTTTAGCGCCATTTGAACGGTGTGGTCAAACTGCCTTTCTGTTACGCTGAATGCTTTTGTAAACCAATAGATTTGAACAACTATAAGACAGGTGACGACAATCGTGCCCCAGACTATTACTACACTTAAGTGGCGGTTCTTCATATACTAAAAATACAATTTTCAGTGGCTCTTGTAAACTTCCTTCCGTGGTTTAACACTCTATTAACACTCCTTTACACTTCTTAACCCTGTAATCTGAATTAGTTAGCTAGTCTTGCTTTCTTTCTATTTCAACACAGCTATGTTTTCAAAGAAAGATCTGTTATGCTTTTCCAGTGCAATCCTGTTACTAAGTGTGGCTTATACGCTCATGATCGTTGATCCAGTGGCCCACGGTTTTGGTGTTTTAACGTTGTGGATAGCGCCGCCGTTACTGCTCTTCGGTTTGTTGTTACCAATCGTTGGTATAACAGGCCTTCAGGCTATCAAAAGAAATGGGTTGCGCGACGTTATTAAGTATAATCCACCTAAGCACATTGCAGGTATATCCGTATTCGCAATCGCACTTTGTATCTATGCGCTCACCCTTGAACCAACCGCGAGCCTTTGGGATTGCTCCGAGTTTATTGCTTCTGCCTACAAGCTTCAGGTTCCGCATTCACCAGGCGGTCCGCTTTTTTTATTAATTGCCAGGTTATTTTCAATGCTGGCGTGGAACGATGTCTCGCGGGTCGCCTTTGCCATTAACATGATGAGTGCCCTCTTCTCTGCGTTGACAGTTTATCTCGTTTATCATCTCGTATATTTTTTTGGCGCCCGCATCGTACATAATGAAGAGAAGAAGACGCCAGACAGCATCATTTTGATTCTTTCAGCGTTGTGTGGCAGCTTATGCCTTACATTTTCAGACTCTTTCTGGTTTTCTGCGGCTGAAGCGGAGAGCTACGCCGCGGCCTCTTTCTTTCTAACCTTGCTCGTTTGGTTGATTATCAGAGTAAACGATCTTGGGGGAGAAAGACGCTCTCGTCGACTTGTTCTAATTTTTTATCTGGCTGGTCTATCCTATTGCGTTCATCCAATGTGTTTACTTGCATTGGCATTGTTGCCATTTAGCTGGTATGTAGGCGACTCTTGGCTGACTGTTAAGAATTTTGTAATTACAATAGGTATAGGGTTAGCCATCGTCATGGGGATTAACCGGCTCGTAGCAGTCGGCTTCTTTGAAATCATGTTTTCATTTGACTTATTCTTTGTCAATAGTTTGCATTCACCGTTTTACACCGGAGCCTTTGTCATGCTTGCTTCGTTGACACTGATGTTCATTTTCCTTTTGCGCCGTTTCAAGAAGTACACTCACTATACATGGTCCGCAATATTTTTGCTCCTCGGATTTCTTCCTTATGTGATGTTATTTATACGGTCCAATCACAATCCTCCAATCGATGAGACTAACCCGGAAAACCTTGCGCTCATTAAAGCATACATGAATCGGGAATCATATGGGTCCACGCCATTGCTGTACGGACCTTATTTTGATGCTGGTATAGACGGTGTCACAGTTAAAAACAAGATGTATTATAAGGACAAGACATCCTATAAAGTTTCGGGTACAACCGCGTCCTACCAATACGATAAAGCGCGCCAGACCATCTTGCCGAGAATGTATAGCAATGAGGAGAATAACATTGCCGTGTACCGGCAGTGGACTGGCTTGAAAGAAGACGAACTACCTGATTTTTCGGATAATCTTGAGTTTCTGTTTCGATTTCAGTTAGGCGAAATGTATTTCCGTTATCTCCTGTTCAATTTTGCCGGTAGAGAAAGCGACGTGCAATATAGTTCTTGGCTGAAACCATGGGATAGCCTGAATGGCGCGACACCTGACAGGGCCCGAAATCAATATTGGATGATCCCTTTGTTATTGGGATTGACTGGAGGTTTTTATCAGTTTTACAAAGACAGAAAAAGTTTTTTTGTCATATTCCTTTTCTTCCTTGTGACAGGTGCATTACTTGCCCTCTATTTAAACGCGCCTCCAAACGAACCGCGCGAGCGTGATTACATCTATGTCGGTTCGTTCATCGCGTATTGCATATGGGTAGGTCTTGGGGTTGCAGCGATTGGAAGTTACAGTAGGAAACATCGATTCCTTTTTTATGCATTGCCTTTCATTAGCCTTTCTATTCCTGTCTGGATGGCTTACCAGAACTTTGACGATCATGACCGAACTGGCAGGACATTTCAGATGGATAATGCTCGAAATATCCTACAAAGCTGTGCTCCGAATTCAATTTTGTTTACCGGAGGAGACAATGACACTTTTCCATTATGGTATTTACAGGAAGTAGAGGGATTCAGAACCGATGTGCGGGTAATGGTTTTGAGTTATTTGAATACGGACTGGTATATAAATCAGCTTCGAAGACGATACTATGAATCCCAAGCATTTAAACTTAGTCTATCCGAAAAGGATTACCTTCAATACGGACCCAATGATGTTCTCTATATTCAGGAGAGTATTAAAGAATCGATCGAAGCAAAAAAATATCTCCAACTGTTGCATGAAGAACACCCTGCTTTAAGAATGCATTCCTCTTATGGTGAGCCTTATTCCATCTTGCCTTCGCGATTATTGAAATTAACTGTTGCCAATTTCGATGGATCACTTCACAATCGCCATATAAAAGATTCAATCGCCGATAATATCAATGAGGTCACACTTAGGGTGAACGGAAATTACTTACTTAAAAACTCGCTTGCACTGCTTGATTTACTCATCAGCAATGAATGGCAAAGGCCTGTATATTTCAATTTCACATCCTACAATCAGCTCGAATTGGGTTTAAAACCTTACCTCGTGCAAGAGGGTTTGGTGTACCGTCTCACACCTTTTGAGAACAAGTCAAAAGATGTAGAGCCTGATACGGACCTCATGTATAAAAATCTTATCGTGAATGCCAGGTATGATAACATTTTGCGAGCTGATATTTACTTCAACTATGAAGACTTTCAAGCACGTATGGTCGAGCCGCTTCGATCAGCTTTTAACGTGTTGGCTATTGGGCTGCTGAATGAGGGTAAAGAAGATGAGGCTCTGGATATTATTGATCAGGCAGTTCAAACCCTCTACCCTGCTCATTTGAAACCCTCATTTTCAAATCTTCAGACCTCAGAGATTCTTTTGAGCCTTGGAAGGACGGCTGTTGCAGAAAAACTTTCTTCGGCAGTTTTTGATTCATCCTACCTTGAAGTCAAAGAGGACCTGGCCAACAATGAAAAAGCCGGGCAACTTTCGCTTTTTTTGTTACAGAGGTCGGCAGAGCTGTTGAGCAGGGCGGGCCGTACAGAGTATGCGGCTAAACTGGATGAATTATTTTAATAAGCTTCGAGTTACAAGTGTTCCGGCCAGCACGGCGTATTCAAAGCAGATTTTCATTACTTCAACATATGAAACTCTTTCCGTGTTCTTTTCCATGATCTTAATTTGTACGAACCTCGATCGCATTTATCCGACTGGAAATTATTCGTAACGCAAGGATTCAACCGGGTTTCTGGTTGCCGCTTTAATTACAACTGAAATTATTGTACTTAACAAGATCGCGAGAAGTATAGCAACGGGTACTATAAAATGCCACAACTGAAGAGGAATTCGCAACGAAAATTTTTCCAGGTATTGATCTACAAGAAAGTTTGCAAGCGGTATACCGATCAACGAAGCTACAATCAGCTGAATGACGGTTACCCTCAGAAGTATTTTTGCAACATCGGTTATATTCGCGCCCATAACTTTTCGAATACCGATTTCCTTTGTCTTTTCGATCGCCTTGTTGTTAATCATTCCAAACAGTCCAAGGCATGCGATGAATATTGCCATGGCAGTGAATATTGACATCTGATTCCTAGCTATTTTTTCCGACGTATAGTGCTGTTGGATATTTTCATCCAGAAATGTCCAATGAAACGGTCCCTCGAAATTTGATCGGAATAATTTCTCAATTGATTCTACAATAGATATAGGTTCATGACTGCTGAATCGTAGTGAAATTACACCTGGGCGTAATTCCGGTGCCAGATAGTGTTTATAAGTAAGCATGCTTCCCCGTCCTTCCTCCCGCTGACCTGTGAGAAACGGCCTGAATTCATAATCCTTATAAACGCCAATCACTGTTACTTCTGCTCCATTCAAATTCGGCAAAAGGAGTTTCGATCCAATAGCTTCCTCGACAGTACTTAGTCCTATTCTTTTTACAGCTGCATCACTCAGGAGAACTGCTTTCTGATCGGACGGCCTGTGCGCTTGAAAGTTTCTACCCGCAAGCATCTGTATTCCGAACAGTCCAATGAAGCTCTCATCAACGCCCCCGTTAGCATCAAGTGCAAGTGGGTTGGCGGCGCTGTTCCTTTGGACGTAAATTCCCGAACTCCCATTCCCTGGAAGGTCATAGCTGTAAGTTCCATTGAGTACACCACTCAAACTTTTTACATCGTGTAAAAATGTTTCCAGATCGTTTGAAAAGTTAGGACCTTGTCTAACAGGCGCATTTATTACAATGACGGCATCTTTGTCAAAGCCAATGTCTTTGTTAAAGATGAACTGCAATTGCAGGTGCGCTACAATAATCCATATGATCAGGGTCACAGCGGAAGCATATTGAACGATGACTATCCCATCAATCCAGACCGGTTTTTGGGAAGCCTTCAATTTCTTCAGCAAACATACAGCGGCGTGACTGGCAGATATCCACATGGGGTAGAAACCGGTGATAAACACTCCTGCAGCAAGAGCAAGCAGAATAATTAAGAGGGGTTGAATCGAAAGTTCTGCAATATTAATGACGTAAAAGCCAATATGATGCATTAAAGGACTCAGCAACTGCACAAGAGACAGCGCCATTAAAAATGATAGAAAATTAATAACTACAGACTCAACCGTAAACTGTTTCAGGAAATCCATCGCGCGTGCGCCAATGGCTTTTCTGGTACCGAGTTCAACCAGCCTTTGATTAAGTTTACTAAAGGAAAGGCTGATATAATTTCCCCATGCAAGGACCAGGATTACAAAAGCCAGGGCGCGCAGCAAGATGAGTGGTGTCCGCGACTTTATGTTACTATTGTTGTCGCGAAGGCGCTCAAATACTATCTCCGGTAAAGGCTGCACATAAACGGATGGCTTAACATTCCCTACGGCCGGTCCATATAATTCTTCTCTTCGGGCTTCAATTTCTTTTGAAAATTCATCGAAATTTCCATTCTGAAGTTTCACATAGATGTATCCCATCCAGTCGAACGAAGGCACAATATTGATCGTCTTCGCTCCTGCTGTTGAAAACAGCATATCAAAGGCGAGATGTGTATTACGAGGAACGTCTCTGAAAACGCCTGTTATTGTAAACGGGATTGAATCATTCAAAAAAATAGTTTGGTTCAGCGGATCATTGCTACCGAAATACTTTTTAGCATGCGACTCTGAGATTACTGCGGAATAAGGATTCTTCAAAACCTCACTAGCTGTGCCTGTGACAAGCGGAAATGAAAAGAAGTGAAAAAAATTAGCGTCAGCATACGCCGTTTTGCTCTCAGCGAAAATTTTCTTCTCCTTGTTATCATTTATTACGCTGCAGATAACTTTTGGGCCGGTACCTTGAACATTCATTTTAAAATTTTCCTGGGGGAAATAGCGGGTAAGTTCAGTGACTTGTGAAAACCGGTCTTTAATGGTCATGCCGGTACCAGCCATATTGCTGCCAGTATACCAGCCATTCCAGTTTATGTTATCGTCAGTCCATTCAATATGACTGGATAGCCTGGCAATGCGATTTGCATCCTTGTGCCACTGGTCTGAATTTAATTCGTTGTTTGCATAAGGCCAGAGGATCAGAAATGCACAGAACCCCATAGATAAACTGACCAGGTTGATGCCTGTATAAAAACGGTTTCGAAACAGAGACCGGAAAGAGGATCTCAGATAATGTAGCAGCATATAATAAATCGTGATTGAGTGAATTCTTTACTGCCATCTGGCCTTCTACAACTGTACCATTCATAAAAAATACAATTTTAAGTTGAAAAGGAAGCATTCTTCAGAACTTTCACTGTACCTGATTCAAAATGAAACAACCAAATTGTTTCATATAGGAACAATTGAGCGGCTATATCCAGGTCTTTTGACTAGTGTTCAGTGCTGTATGCGCTATTTAATTCCATATCTGGAAGTCAAAGCGGACCTGGCAACCAAATGAAAGCGCGGGCAACTCTCCCCTTTTTTGCCTTAGCGACAGACGGATCTGTTACGCAAGGCGGGGCGTACGGAGTACACGGCTAAACTGGAAGAGATTTTTAATAAGCTTCGAATCGATCACATCTTAACTTTTTTTGATATGTAGTGGATCACCTCTGCCTTCTCGATTGTTATCAAAGCGCCACATCCGGCTTCCTCAATAAGCTTATTGGCGATCTCAAGAAATTGTTCGATTTTTTCCTCTTGGTCCACAATTTCAACCACAACAGGGAGATCGAAAGAAAGATCAAGGAGTTTTGCTGAGTGAATCTGGCTACTTGCGCCATAAGAAAGAATACCTCTGAGAACCGTTGCTCCAGCTATACCGTTCTTTTTAGCTGCAAGTACCAGTGCTTCATAAAGGGGTGTACTGTGGGATTTATCAAGCTCTCCAATAAATATCCTCAATAATTTTGAGTCCCGTTTCAGTTCCATATCAGATGGATTTAATAACCAGCATACCAAGATAAGTTGAAGCAAGACCGAGTATCACACTCAATGCAATATATAGCGAAAGATAGAAGAATTCTCCATCCTGGATCAGCGCAATACTTTCATAAGAAAATGTTGAAAAGGTTGTAAAGCCACCACAAAAGCCCGTGGTTAGAAACAACCTCCATTCAGGAGTTAGCAGATTTCCACGATCCGATAGACCATATATAACACCTATAAGTAAGCAGCCAACGATATTTACAGAGAGCGTGCCGTAAGGCAAAGGTGATGGGAAAAACTTTGAAATTAAATGTTGGGAATAATAGCGGCAAATACCCCCGATAAAACTTCCTATCCCAATTAACAAGACGACTCTGTTCATATATAATAAAAATAAGTATTCCTATGAACAGGCGCCATCATCCCTGACTGGCAGGGCGGTTCAAATAGGTGGACACCATCACCTTAATTACAATACAATATAGGAAAATTTTCTGTTGCAGGATCTACTTTTAGAACCCTTGATGTTGTTGAAGACGTCGTCGTGATTGCTTAATACTTTTATTGATTCAGTCCGGGAACTTTTATAAACCACATTTAACTTTCGTGATTACTGACAAGTGAACAAATTACGATTTGCATTTGTCGGACAAATCTGTCATGAGTTAGCGCTAGTCTTTGGGTGCCGGAACATCTTAAGGATATAAACCACAACCAGAAGGGATACGATTCCAGAAAAAAGGAAAGTGGCTTTCGCCCCAAACTTTAGCCAAATGATTCCTGCGAACGAACTGGCAATCATCGTGCATATACTCTGAAAGCCAGTATAGGTTCCTATGGCCGTGGCAGTATCCCGTTTGTCAGTGATGTTGCTGATCCATGCTTTCGCTACGCTTTCGGTAGCCGCAGCGTAAATCCCATAGATTAAAAATAAAAAGAAGAAAAGGTAGTGAGTATGACCAAAGGCCATACCTATATAAACGATAGCAAATAGTACAAAACCAAGCGCAAGTGTTTTTTTAAAACCTATTCTATCACTCAGTCTTCCCAAAGGGAACGCAGTTGCCGCGTAAACAAGATTATAGAAGATGTATACTCCAATAACTGAGGTATCATTCAAGCCAGCTTCTTTGACTCTCAGCAACAGGAAAACATCAGAACTGTTGATTAATGTAAAGGCGAGCAGTCCAATAAGAAGTTTTTTATATGTCGAGGGACTTTTTTTCCAATAGTCGACGAACGAGAAAATAGATGCCGAACTTAGACTAATATGTTGATCACCTGGTTTACGTTCCTTTATTAAGAAAGTAAAACTAATAGCAATCACGCCAGGAATGAAAGCGATGTAGAACAGCGTCTTATAATTTCCGGGATACAAGTATAAATAGAGTAGAGCAATGCCTGGACCAATGACTGCGCCTATGGTATCCATCGCGCGGTGAAGGCCGAAAACCCTCCCTTTCGTTTCAGGAGTTGCTTCATCAGAAAGAAATGCGTCGCGTGCGCCAGTGCGAATACCTTTGCCTAACCTGTCGATTGTCCTGGAAAAAAATATCCACAATGGGAAAACATAGACAGCCATCATAGGTTTTGAAATAGCACTTAGCATATACCCTAGACGCACAAAAGGAAGCCTGGTCTGGCTAACGTCTGAAAGCTTCCCGAAATAACTTTTACTTAATCCGGCGGTGGCTTCGGCAACACCTTCAAGAACGCCAATCAACAAAATAGAGAAACCGATCTCCTTTAAATATACGGGCATTACTGGATAGAGCATTTCGCTGGCAACGTCTGTAAACAGACTTACCAATGATAATATCCATATCGTACGAGTAATTTTTTTCATGAAAAATTAACATCTATTGGATCGCCACTGGCTTTCAAAGCCACACACATTATAACATTTTATTCCTTTCAAGTCGGGGTTGACAATTCTCTTTTAAGCATCTTTTTCAATAGAATGGTCTTTAAGGTTCAATAGAACTATTGTAATTAACCATTAATAGATTGAATGATTGAAGACACTTGGGCTTATTGGCGAGAGGGTGGTGTAGTATTGACTACTATAGCTTAATTATTCAGGGGATTTTGAACTTTCCGTGTGAGACATATTCAACCAAATTTCACAGGTTCACTCAATATTCAGCGAACTAACCTGGTTTTTTGAGCTTGTCCTTATCGTCTGGAGTCCTTTTAAAAAAACAAAAAGGCCTTGTATATCGCGTGTGGTCTTGGTTTGTTCTCAAGCTGACGATGAGGAATATGAACACAACTTATAGCCTACTGTAATTTATGATCTACGCAGCGGCTACCACATCAAGACTGGACGATCATATGGTTTGGAGCGATCAATTTTGGTATCCTGTTCATTAATTGCCGTTTATTTTTTAGTTAAGAATACAACCAACTTCGTATTCGTTGATAAAATTATTACCTGCTAACCAAAGAGGAAGCCAAAATATTGATATACTTAATCATAGAAGCTTGGTCCTTTTCTGACAATTTGGATAACAAGGCATCTGAAAGTTCATCTTTTTGGGTCCGTATCTTCTTGTAGATATTTTTACCTTTTGTGGTCAGTGTTACATTGATGACACGCCTGTCTTCCACAGAATGATCCCTGTCAAGGATTTCATTTTCAACCAACTTATTTACTATACTTGTGATCGTGCTCACCGGAGCGTCAATAATACCAGCTAAATCACTCATTTTAACTTCGTCATTCTTTCCAAGATAAAGAATAAGGATTTGTTCCTTTTCGTTAAAACCGCCACAAGCCTTCCCGCAGTTATCAGCCTCTTTGTTAATGGCTCTAACCAGATTGAACATGGCGTTCATCATTTGTTCCTTTAAATCGTCTTTTACTCTCATGGCTTATTCCCAATTGGAATAGTACGAATGTTGAATAGTACAAAGGTAGGAATTTACCCGGACGAAAGAGGGGCTTAATCAACCTCCAGTTACTCATTCTTGAGCACCTCCACCGGATTGGTGTTAGCCGCCGAAAATGACTGGAATCCAACCGTTAAGGCTGCGATCGACATGGCAGTCAGTCCGGCGAAAATGAACACCCAAATATCAATAGGTGTCCTGTAAGCGAAGTTGCTGAGCCAGTAGTCCGTCATCAGATACGCGATAGGTGTGGCAATCACGATGCTCAGCGCGACCAGCTTGGTGAATTCCGAAGAGAACAGGAAGACCAGTTGAGGAATACTGGCTCCATGTAGCTTCCTGATGCCTAGCTCCTTCTTGCGCTGGTCGGCGGAGAATGCAGCCAGTCCGAACAATCCCAGGCAAGCAATGACAATCGCTAGAATGGTAAACAAATTCAGGATTACGCTCATTCTCTTTTCTTCATGGAAAGTGTTGTCGAATTCTTCATCCATGAAGCTGTACTGGAACGTAACGGAGGGATCGATCTTGGCAACCTCTGCCTTGACACCATCGATGATACCCTGGAGTGCGTCTCCGTTTTGGACCGAGCCAGGGTTGAGTCGCATCGATAGGTAGGACGGGAAGCCCACCCCGTAACTCCAATGCTTTTCATTGTCATTATGCATAATAAGCAATGGCCCGATTCTTTGCTTGACGCTGTTGAAGTTGAAGTCTTTGACTACGCCGATGATCTGGAATTTGTCTTCGGATCCAAATGACTGGACAACAAACTTTCCCAAAGGCGAGTTATCTCCCCATGTTTCTTTCGACCCGTAGCCCAGGATCCTCGCGGCTTCTTCGTTGATGATGATATTGTATTTGTCCGCGGCGTTCGCGGGGTCAAAGTTTCGGCCAGTGATGAATTCCGCTTGGAGTAACGGAAGGTAATTTTCATCGCAGCGCATGTAGTGGATGTCCACGACAGGTTGATCCGGTCCTTCTGCGCGGTAACGGTCGCCCGCCCAGACATTGGGTGGAATAAAGCCGGATTTGGCGACGACAGTGAAGACAGGATTGGCTTGGAGCTTGGCCTTCAACACGTCAACGCCTTCACCGAGTTGATGCATGTTGTAAATCTGGAGCACATGGTCTTTGCTAATACCGACATCTATGGTGCGCGTGTACGACAATTGTTTCTGAACGAAGAAAGTGCAAATGATGAGGGCGATAGAGACGGTGAACTGAAACACCACGAGGCCGTTCCGGATGCCAGTGCCTTTGAATCCAGTCCTCAATTTTCCTTTCAGGGTTTCTGCAGGCTTGAACGCCGACAGGTATAACGCAGGATAGCTTCCCGCGGCAAGTCCTACGATAAGTATGAAAGCTGCGAGGCTCCCGAAAAAATATGGATTGTTAAGATGTAGCAGAAGACTTAATTTTTTTTCAGCTATCGTATTAAAAGCATTCAGCGAAACCTGGAGGAGAATTAGCGCCGCAACGGTAGCTATAGACACAAATAAAACTGATTCGATAATAAACTGACGGACAAGTGTATTTTTTTCTGAGCCAAGCACCTTTCTCACTCCAACTTCTTTGGCCCTGTTGCTCGCTCTTGCGGTCGAAAGGTTCATGAA
Organism: Chryseolinea sp.; assembly: GCA_025923195.1. GTDB lineage: Bacteria > Bacteroidota > Bacteroidia > Cytophagales > Cyclobacteriaceae > Chryseolinea. The sequence continues at coordinate 13,731 of JAICGJ010000070.1, read as the reverse complement.
ATTTATGGACGACAACACAAGGACCAGCACTCCGACGGCTCCGAAGATCGTCACGAACTCTGGGTTCCCGGATGGGCCAAACCGGTTGAAACTTGGGGACTTCGCAAGGTAGATCTCTCGTAACGGCTGGAGATAAAGGGTCCATGGTTGGCCCTTCGTGAACTGCTCAAATGTTTGATTGAAGACTCCCTCCGTAGTTCGTCCCGCCCACTTGCGAGGAAGGGCCTGAAGTTTTTCTGTGAGCGCCGCTACATCCGTTCCTTCCCTGACCATACCGTAGGTGCCAAAAATGGTCCATATCCAAGTCGATCGGTTGTCCTTGAATTCCGTGACGGAAGAGAGTGAACTGAGCATATCGAACTGCAAGTGTGATTGCGTAGGGATGTCGGCGAGCACCCCGGTGATAGTGAAGGGTGTGTAAGCACCCGTTGTGGACCTTGCTTCAATCAATTTACCCATGGGGTCAGCGTCTCCAAAGTAGCGTTTTGCCGTCGAAGCGGTGATCACTATGCTGCTGGCCTCCTTCAACGCCGTATTTGGATCGCCCTTGAGGAACGGGAATGAAAACACCTTGAAGAAATTGTCTTCTGCGACATAGTATTTCGACTCATTGAAGTGTGTGGCCTCATCGTCAATTGTTACCCGCGTCAACTGTTCGCCCACATACATAATTCTTGTCACCTGTTCGAAGTCCGGTATGTCTGTCCTGATAGCCTCGGTTATACCAGGGCCCGTCCCGGCGAACTGTTCGCTCCAGTCGCCCCAGATCATGGGTTGATTGATACGGTAAATCCTATCCCCGTTGGCATGAAACGTATCGTACGTGCTCTCCTCATAAACATACAATCCGATCGCCAGGCAAGTGGCGATGCCCAGCGTGAGGCCGAGCAGGTTGAGAATAGTGAATTGCTTATGGCGCACGGCGGTGCGCCAAGCGATCTTGATCATGTGGCCAATAACCATAGTGTGACTTTGTTTTCGTACTGTTGACGAGAAGCCGAAGATGAGATGGATCACATCCACCCAATACATTGCTTCGGCAATGAATTTTCCGCCTGCTGCCAGGCGATCTTCATATATTTCATCGAGGTCCCCGAGGAACTCCTCAATGTATGCGCGGCCAACCCAGCGTTGAATGAGTGTGCAAGCCAACCTGCGTGCGAACGATTTTTTGGACCTGCTCATGACCCAGGGTTGAGTTGTGGGATCAGACTCCACATTTTTTGCCGTATGTCCTGCGATGCCCGCAACTGCTCCATTCCTTTTTTGGTGATCCGGAAGAGTCGCTTCCGCCGGTCGCCTCTCTTTTCAGAGCTGCCGCCAAGCTGTGATTTAAGGAAGCCTTTGTCCTGGAGGCGGTAGAGCGTAATGTGCACAGCACCTAATAATATTGAACGGCCGGTGTGGCGCTCCACCTCTTTTTTTACAGAAATTCCGTATCCGTCGCCGTCCAGGATGCAGACCGCGAGCAGGACGAGTTCCTCCAATTCTCCAATGACTCTGCTCATCTTTGCATCATATGTGGTAAATATACAAAATTATAACTAATTGGGATAACGGCCGGAGGTAGGCTGAGGTTGCGGAGAATTGGCACTTTTAGGTCCGACCGGAAGTTTTGGTGCCTTCAAGGTAAATTTTTTAGAGTTTTACAACGGTAAGAATAGGCGACGTATTTCATTGAAGTGAAATTGTTCATACTACCATGCTCTAATGGTGCACTGAAGGACTTCCCACTAAACTGACTTCTACAACTTTTCAAAGGCGTTTCCAATCTGTAGCCTCAATGTAAAATATTTGTGGGAATTTAATTTGCAACGAATGACCGGATATTACGCTTGAGTAGATGAACACCTAAATTGGTTTTCCTTCTTTCAGGTTAGCAATCACTTCCTCGGCATATTTTTCAAAATAAGAATTCTTTGCGTATGTGAGAGCCCTGTTTGCATATTTTAGCGCTTCCTTATTATTTCCTTGCAATGAATAGCCGCGCGTGATAGCCATCAAGGAATAAAGGTCATCGGGTTTTTTATCATACGACAATTTATAAACGGCAATCGCTTCTGCATTACGTTTTTGACTTTCGAGGCCTCTTCCGTACGAATACAGTTGAAGTGTCGTTGCAAGAGGATATGCATTTTGCATTACCGAATCAGCCTTAACCTTCATACCCTTTTTTTCCAGTAGGCCTGCATAAGTTGATAACGTGGAAAAATTTTTTTCGCCAAAATAGCTATTGATGGATCGTTCAGCCCAGCCGATCGCCTCGTCAATGTTAATGTTATGTACAAGGCAGTAGTTTGCCGCCATTTGCATGTTTTGCCAGTAGCGATAAAAAATCCCCGAGTTGAATTCCCTTCTGAATGCTGCGATCTGTTCTTTTTCAAGATCGACCGAGATCTTGAATGGTATCTTCACTTTTTCCCATTGTAATGACACAATTGCTGCATCATCAGTTTCGTCACTAAAAACATATATAAGCCGTTCAATGCTATCCGTCAGTTTTACCACTGGCACTTCAGCACGAAGCGCGTCGTCCTTGCTGTCGTAATAAAAGCTTCCCCACGCGGTGCTGACATTTGAGAAAATTATTGTCGCTTTTTCAGGTCCCATGGCAATAAAGAACCCATATTTCCCGGCCTTGAGTGGCTTGCCCTCGATAAGGACGTCTGTACTAAACGTAAACGTCGTGTTTTCATTTGCGCCTGCGCGCCACGGCGCAGCTTTGCTAGTACCATAGTGAAGGTCGGCAAAGCCGTAGTGAACTAAACCGCCCCAGATTTTGCCTTCGCGGCCATTCACAATCGGGCGGTCATAATCGATGCGGACATCGGTAATTCCAATTCGCTGCGACACCGAAGCTTTGCGGTTCGTGCCGCCGGGTGGAAATGTGATTTGTGCAAAGGCGATTGTTCCGACGAAAAGGAGGTAAGCGGTGATTGGTAGTCTTTTATTCATAACAATTTTGTTGATCGGGTTTTCAAATACTTTGCCAAGAAGCAGTGTTATCCCTTTCCCATTAAACCGTGGTTTTGGCACTCCGAAAATTCGTTATTGTCCGTTTCGGGACGAAAACGTCCGCTTCCTGACGCTTGAAGCCAAGTTTTATCCAATATCAATTTACACACACCAATCTCGTTAATAATTTTGACGCAATTGTTTTTATTCGAGAATCGTCCCTGTCGACCGTTATCTCAACCTACTCAGAAAACACTAAAGAATAAAATCTGTCACGTCGTGTTAGCGCGCTAAATAGGAAAAGAATTAACTTGTTCCCAGCTCCCAGTTAAGAATTGAGCTGAAGGACTCTTTTTGTAAGGTGGAGATCAGGGTACCGCGAAGCGCGGCATGTGTCAAAAAAAGAATGTTCATGTCTTACAAAAATTTGTCCCGTTAGCTATCGGGATACAACGCCTAGGCTGGGGTTACAGACACTCTCCTTCTTCAATTAACCCTGCCAGCTTAATTGGTGGCGTCGACGTCATTAATCATGGTTTTACAAAAAGTACTGCAGATCTTGATTTTTGGTATAATCCCACTTTAACTAAATTTTCATAAATCATTAATGCATTAAAGAATACGGTATTGAAGTATCCGATCTTGAAAAGATTGTTTTCGATCCAAAAAAAACTTTCTTAAGCTTTCCGACATCAGCTTCACTCTGTGCGTAAATTGTTTACCGGATTAATCCCAAATAGCTCATGGGCAAGGCAATTAAAACAGATACAAAAATAAGTTTGTTAAATTCTCCCGATAAAAGGTATACAATCCGAGTTCAGTTGACCCCAATATTTTTCATATGCTATTTCCTTAAGTCTCCTTTCGGAGTGTAAGCAGCAAGGCTAAATAGTCCAAACATGAAATAACAACAGCCATTCCAGCAAAATACCGTGCCAAACACCAACTCTTTGTTCTGCCGCGTAACGCATCTGATAATCTTCATCTATAAATCTATATTCGAAAAGCAGAGATCTTAACAAGGATATTACTCCCGGGGTCTGGGTAGCGCTGTATAAAGCAAGGTTTAACCGGTTAATGAGTTTTTAACAAGGTACCTTCATTTTAAAGCGTCTCTGGCTTTTGCAAGGACTTGTCGGCAGAAACCATTTTACTTTCCTATGACGACTATTTGTTATACCGAAATAGAAGTAATAACTTAACAGGATCAAATACATTTCATTTTAATGAGAAGAAGTGACTTAGGTGAATTTGAAGAGCTGGTGTTGCTGGCAGTGGCAGTGTTCACGCCGGAAGCCTACAGCGTGGTGATTGCCGAAGAGCTCGAGCAGCAAACCGGTAAAGTAGTCACCACAGGAGCTGTGCATGCCGCGCTCCAACGCCTTGAAAACAAAGGGCTGGTCTCCTCCCAAATGGGAGAAGCTACCCCGGAAAGAGGCGGCAGAAGAAAACGCATTTTCAAGGTGACTGTAGCCGGTAGTCGCATATTGCACGAAGTGCGTAACGTGCGGAACAATCTGTGGAGTCGTATTGCTCCGCGTACATTACCTAAGATCAAGACCACCTGATCATGTCGACACGAGCGCGCAACCCACAACCTCCCCGCTGGCTCGACAAGCTGGTGGAACGTTTCTGTGCTCCCCATCTGCTGGAACAGGTGATGGGTGACTTGCATGAAAGATATTACAGAAGAGCGGAACGAGAAGGAGACGCCAAGGCGAGAAGAATGTATTGGAGAGAAGTGCTGGCATACATGCGCCCCACTATTTTCAAACGTCGATCATATCAATACACTAAACCAATCTTTACTGATATGTTCCGTAACTATTTCAGAATCGCCAGCCGCAACGTTTATCGAAGCAAAGTTTATTCATTGATAAACGTCCTGGGCTTGGCACTGGGAATTGCCAGTGCCATCCTGATTTTTACGCTGGTGAAATACCATCTGAGTTTTGATACGTTCCACTCAAAAGCGAGTAGAATTTATCGCGTTACCACCGAATCTCACCGAGAAGAAATAAGTTATAGCGGTGGCGTTCCTCAACCCCTGGGAAAAGCTTTTCGAAATGATTATACCTTTGCAGAAAGGGTAGCCCGCGTATTTAGGAGTCCGGATCGGCTCGTCTCTCTGCCCTATTCCAAAGACAACCTGAAATTTCAGGAAAGGGAAGGCTTGGCCTATGCGGAGCCTGAGTTTTTTGATATCCTGGATTTTCCTTTAATACAGGGTGATAAAAATACCGTCTTAACCGAGCCCAATACGGCCGTTTTAACTGAAAGGATCGCAAAAAAGTATTTCGGCAGTAAGGACCCTGTTGGTCAAATCATTCGTATAGATAATAAGTGGGATTTCAGGATCACAGGTGTTCTCCTGGACTTGCCTGTCAATACAGATCGTCGGCAGGAAATTTATTTATCGTATAGTAACCTGAAAGATGAAAGCGCCTGGTTTGCCAGTGATGATAGCTGGCGTTCGATAAATGGGGATATGCATTGTTTTATTCTGCTCAAACCAAATGCATTGCCTTCCGGTGTAGATAAAGCTCTTCCTGAGCTGTCTAAAAAGTATTATAATGAACATGATGCAAAGATATATCGGTTTAAACTTCAACACCTTTCAGACATCCATTTCAATCCCGATTTAGGAGGTTATGTAGCAAAAAAGAATCTGTGGTCGCTATCTCTGATCGGCCTTTTCCTGATCATCACGGCCTGTGTTAATTTTATCAACCTGGCCACGGCCCAGGCGCTTGGCCGGTCGAAAGAGATTGGTGTCCGGAAAGTCTTAGGAAGCGGCCGAAAGCAACTCTTCTGGCAATTTATGGCAGAAACAGCGTTGATCACAATGTTGGCGTTGGTATCGGCTTTTGCATTGGCTCAGGTGGCGGTGCCATATGTAAACCAACTCTTCGGTATTCAGCTTCGGATCAATATCTTCCAGGATGTTTACCTGCTTACCTTTCTACCCATCCTGCTGCTGGTCGTGATCCTCCTTTCCGGCTCCTATCCCGGTTTAATTCTGGCAGGCTTTCAGCCTGTTCTGGCCTTGAAAGGTAAATTATCACAAAAACACGTAGGCGGTTTCTCATTAAGGAGGGCATTGGTAGTCACCCAGTTCGCAATTTCGCAGCTGCTTATCATCGGTACCATTGTGATCGCGAACCAGATGCGTTACTCCAGCCAAGCGGACATGGGTTTCCGGAAAGACGCCATCGTGATGTTTCCGGTACCTAAAAAGGAGAAATCAACAATAAGTACGCTTAACTCGGAGATCTCCCGTATAGCAGGGGTAGAAAAAGTGACCTTTTGCAGTCATGCACCGGTATCCCCGGATTTTGTAAATGTAATCGTGCGCTTCGATTCACGAACTGAATACGAAGACTTTGATGTTTCGGTTAAAGTAGGTAACGATCAGTATGTTTCCACATTTGATCTACAAGTGATAGCCGGGCGTAACCTGCACCCTTCTGATTCAGTCCGTGAATTTCTGCTCAATGAGACAGCGGTAAAAAAGCTTGGTGTGCGCTCGACCAACGATGTGATCGGAAAAAGAATGTGGATAGGTCTCAACGACTGGGAAGGAGTTATTGTCGGCGTGGTGAAGGATTTTCACAATAAGTCTTTCCATCAGACCATTGATCCGCTTTGTATTACCACCTCGAACGATTGGTATTTCAACTGTGCGGTAAAAATAAATCCCGCCAACCTGTCACCTACCGTTGAGGCTATTGAAATGATTTGGAAGAGAACCTTTCCGGACCATGTCTATGAATATGATTTCCTCGATGAACAGATTGCCCGATTTTATGAACTTGACAACATGATCCTCCGGCTTATTCAGGCTTTTGCAGGTATTTCGATTATCATCTGCTGTCTTGGTTTGTATGGATTGGTATCATTTATGGCGGTGCATAAAACTAAGGAAGTGGGTGTGCGGAAAGTATTAGGTGCCAGTTTGCAAAGTATCCTATGGCTGTTTGGCAAAGAATTCACTCGCCTGTTGATCTTGGCTTTTGTAATAGCAGCCCCATTGGCCTGGTGGGTGATGAGCAACTGGTTGGAAAACTTCACTTATCGGATAGAAATTAGGACTGGCATTTTTGTCCTGGCTATATCAGCTACTTTCGTATTGGCTATGATAACGGTAGGATATCAGTCGCTCAAAGCTGCATTAGCTAATCCAGTGGATAGTTTGAGAAATGAGTAAGTCCAAACTTCCGAACTATCCACCCCGCTGGCTAGACAAGCTGGTGGAACGTTTCTGCGCTCCCCATCTGCTGGAACAGGTGATGGGTGACTTGCATGAAAGATATTACAGAAGAGCGGAACGAGAAGGAGACGCCAAGGCGAGAAGAATGTATTGGAGAGAAGTGCTGGCATACATGCGCCCTTCTGTTTTCAAACGCAACACATTGTATCATACTAAACCTTTTGCTGCGGTTATGTTCAGAAACTATTTCACCATCACCTTCCGGAATTTTCTCAGAATGAAAGTTTATTCCGGCATTAACATCCTTGGGCTAACGATCGGATTGGCCTGTAGTTTTTTAATTTTATTATGGGTCGTTGACGAAACCAGCTACGATAGGTTTCACACAAACGGCCCTCAGATCCACCAGGCGTGGCGCCATTTTATTACAGGCGGACAAACCTACACCATGCCCTCACTGCCCAGAGGCATTGCCGATGAAATGTCTGCGGAGTTTCCGGAAGTGGAGGAGACCGTGATCACTTTTATGGACCAGGAGCTCGTAGCAACAAACGGAGATAAAAATTATCGTGAAAAAGGCGGATATGTGGGTGCAACATTTTTCCGCATATTTTCATTTCCATTCATACACGGCAACCCGGAGACGGCCCTACAGGGAATGACCTCTGCTGTGGTCACCGAGAGGACTGCCAGAAAGATCTTCGGAGACGATTGGGAAAACGCACTCGGCCGAAGCATCACCGTTGATCACCGTAAGGAGTTTACGATTACAGGAGTGTTGCAAGACGTTCCCGAGAACTCATCCATCCGGTTCGACATCCTGCTTCCAGTCGAGGAATACTTCGCGAGCCACCAGGGGCGGGCACACTGGTATTACATGGCCTACGGAATCTATGCGAAACTGAACGAAGAAACTTCGCTCGAAGAATTCAATCGGAAGGTAGGTGATATTTTTAACCGTCATACAAAAGCCACCGACCACAGAATCTTCCTTCAGCCTTTTGAAGATATTTACCTGCATTCATTCTACAGAGACGGCAAGCTTATCGGAGGGCGCATCGAATATGTGCGCATATTCACTGCCGTTGCCATTTTTATTCTCGTCATTGCCTGCATCAACTTCATGAACCTGGCTACGGCACGTTCATCGCAACGCGCTCGTGAGATAGGTGTGCGCAAGGTGATTGGCGCCTATCGGAAATCGCTGATCATGCAGTTCATCACGGAATCAGTCGCGATGTCGTTCATTGCTTTTTTGCTAGCGCTCGTGATCGTCATCAGCTTGCTGCCTGCGTTCAATTATCTCACAGGGAAACACCTTACTCCAGAGAACCTGAATGGCCCAATTCTGCTTGGCATCATCGGCATCACACTGCTGGTAGGCACATTGTCGGGCACCTATCCGGCTTTGTACCTGTCGTCTTTCAAACCGGTTGCCGTTCTACGCGGCTCGTTTAAACAACGGTCGGGCAGCGCTGTTTTCTTTCGAAAGGGGCTCGTGGTTTTTCAGTTTGCGCTCGCCGTGCTGTTGATCGTGTCGACCGTGGTGGTGTATCTGCAGCTTGATTACAACCGTACAAAAAACCTGGGTCTCGAACGCGACAACCTTCTGTTCGTGGCACGCGAAGGCGCCCTGATAGACCGTTACGACGCAGTAGCGCAAGAGTTGCTGAAGCAACCTGGCATTGCCACCGTCACGGCATCCGGACAGAATCCGCTGGAGGTCGGTAACAATACCCTTGACATAGAATGGGAGGGTAAAGATCCTGACAACAGTCAGCTGTTCTACATCATCAACACATACCATGATTTCGCAAAGACCATGCGGATGGAACTGGTCGCGGGCCGCGACTTCTCGAAAACATTCGCTGATTCGATGGCCTATCTCGTGAATGAAGAAACAGCGAAGATGATCGGTGGCCCCGTCCCGATAGGTATCGGGAGCTATCGGGGTAGGTATCAGGATGTAGTGGGCAAAATACTGAATGTTTATGGCGAGAATGGACCGATCGTGGGTGTGGTGAAAAATTTCAGCATGAATTCGCTCTATGCGCCTATTGAGCCCGTTGTTATTCGCTTACATCTTGAATGGGCCAGCCAGCTTTATGTGCGTACCCAGCCCGGTGAAACACAACAAGCCCTCGAAAGCTTGAAAACTGTTTATCAGAAATTCAATCCAGATTATCCTTTGCAGTACACTTTTCTCGATCAGCAGTTCGAACAGCGATATCGCAGTGAACAAGTAACGGGAAAGCTCGCGAATATATTTGCCATTATCGCCCTGTTTATTTCCTGCCTGGGTTTGTTCGGATTGACCTCTTTCACGGTCGAGCAGCGCACGAAAGAGTTGGGTGTGCGAAGGGTACTGGGCGCAAGTGTATCTGGCATTGTCGTCATGCTCAGCAAGGATTTTCTGAAGCTGGTGTTTATTGGTTTCATGCTCGCAACTCCAGTTACCTGGTACCTGACGAATCAATGGTTACAAAATTTTGCAGATCGCATTGAAATAGGTGCAGCTGTATTTCTGTTGGCAGGATTAGCCATCATTCTATTGGCCCTGGCAACGGTAGGTTGGCAGTCCATCAAGGCAGCAATAGCCAATCCGGTAGATAGCTTGAGGAATGAGTAGGGTAAATCTGAATAGTGCCCGCCGTAGATATTGGGTGTGACCCTATTTCCCGAAAGCTGAATATAAAGATCCGCTGGCTAACAGATCGCAGATATTCTTGGTGATTATTATCCGGAAAAGGGTGGGATTTTGCAAACAGCAAGTCAGAAAGCAATGTTGATTATTAACTAACCACAAATCGCAATCAATTTTGCAAACATTACGAGTTGTTTTCACAGCTTGCCTTTGGTGCCGCCCTGATCACTCATAGTCTCTGCTCCAGGTCGCTCCCTTGGAGTTCCCTGACCAATGTCTGTTCACATTTAGACACAAGTGTCCATATCCGTACCAGTAATAAAGCTAGTAGTGCCGAATCATAGCAATTGGGCTTAAAGAATCCATGGCAGCTTTATTGCAAAACAGATTTGATTGAAGCATCCCCACAGTAAATGCTGTCCATATGTTAAAACATAACTTAATACTTATTTACAGAAGCTTCAAACGCTTCAAGAGCACGTTCGCTATCAACTTGATTGGTCTTTCTACCGGCTTAGCCTCTGCGCTGCTTATCTACCTGTGGGTTAAAGATGAGTTACGCATGGACAAGTTCCATGAAAAAGACAGCCGGCTCTACCAGGTCATGGAGAACGTGAGTGAAAATGGTGAATGGAGGACGATGATAGAGTCATCAGGCCCTGTGGCCGATGCGCTGAAAGCAGATATGCCCGAGGTCGAGTACACCGCCGCGCTTGCTCCTCCCACATGGCCGCGATTTGACAGGTTTGTTCTTTCGGCAAACGAGCGTATCACAAGGGCAACCGGTCAATATGCCGGCAAAGACTACTTCAATATTTTTTCCTATAAACTCATTCAGGGAAACGCCGGCCAGGTGCTGGCGGAAAAGAATTCAATCGTAATATCGGAGGAACTGGCCATGAAACTTTTCAACACAAAACACGACATCGTTGGTAAAGCCATAGAGTTTCAGCACGATCGCGAGTTGCTGGTATCGGGTGTCTTCGAGAATGTACCCTCATCCTCTTCCACGCAATTCGACTTTGTGCTGCCCTTTGAGATCTTCGAAGAGATTGCACCATGGTCGCTCGACTGGAACAGCTCCGGACCCCACATTTATGTAGTACTTCGCGAAGGAACAGATGTCAGGGCCTTTAATAGAAAGATCGAGGACTTTATCCACAACAAAACAGGCAAGATCACATCCCGCAAAATGTTCTTGGCCCCTTATTCCAGCAACTACCTGTACGGCAATTATGAAAATGGTGTGCAATCGGGAGGTAGGATCGAGTACGTAAGGCTGTTCTCTGTCATCGCCATGTTCATCCTCGTCATCGCCTGTATAAACTTCATGAACTTGTCAACCGCCAAGGCTGCTACAAGGATCAAGGAAGTTGGAGTAAAGAAGGCACTCGGTGCTGGACGCAAACGCTTAGTCATTCAATATATGGGCGAATCCCTGTTCATGACTTTGTTATCGTTGATCATAGCGGTTGCCATCGTCGGCCTCGTGCTGCCGCAATTCAATATCATTACCGGCAAACAGCTCGTGCTGCGCCTGGGTGTAGGACTTGTGGTATCTCTGGCAGGCATTACGCTCTTTACCGGTCTGATCGCAGGGAGTTATCCGGCACTCTACCTTTCCGGATTTAACCCCGTCACTGTGTTGAAGGGAAAACTGAACAGCTCGGTTGGCGAAGTGTGGGTACGCAAGGGATTGGTTGCCTTCCAGTTCACGTTGTCAATCATCTTGATCGTGGCTGTCCTCGTCTTATACAAACAGATTGATTTTGTACAACGTCAGAATCTTGGTTACAACAAAGACAATGTCATATACTTCGACGTCGAGGGACGTGTAAATGGAAACCACGAAACATTTCTTTCGGAGGTTAAAAGAGTTCCCGGGGTTCAAAGTGCAGCCAGCTCAACCCATGACATGGTCGGTCACGCTTGGTCTAGCGGAATTAACTGGGAAGGCAAACAACCTGACGAGAACGTCCGGGTTCAAATCATGGCCGTGAACGCTGACTTTTTGGAAACGTTGGGTATGGAAATGAAAGAAGGGCGTTTCTTTTCCAGGGACTTCGCTACGGATAGCGCCAAGATCATTTTCAACGAAGCTGCCATCGAAGCGATGGGACTAAAAGATCCAATAGGGAAGAAGGCACAGAATTCCGAGATCATCGGAGTAGTGAAGGATTTTCATTTTGAATCGTTTCATGTAGATGTACAACCTCAACTTTTCATCCTGCATCGCGGCAAGTTTGCGCCACCGAATTATATCATGGCCCGCATTGAAGGAGGAAGGGAAGCCGAAACCCTTGAACGCCTCGATAAATTTTATAAGGCTTATAACCCGGGATTTCCTTTGGAGTACAAATTTCTTGACGAAGATTACCAGAGGCAGTACATATCCGAACAACGTGTGTCCACCTTGTCGCGATATTTTGCTGGCCTTGCGATTGTCATCTCGTGTCTGGGATTGTTCGGACTTGCTGCCTTCACGGCCCAAAGAAGACTAAAGGAAATTGGTATCCGGAAAATCCTTGGATCAACGGATTTGGGCATCGTGCGTCTTCTCTCTGGAGATTTTACCAAAATAGTGCTGGTTGCGATTACAGTCGCATTGCCTGTCAGTTACTTCATAGCGAGAAAATGGCTGGATGAATTTGCCTACCGCATAGACCTGGAGTGGTGGTTCTTTGTTGGTTCAGGGGTATTAGCGCTGTTGATTGCCTGGTTTACCGTCGGGCTACAGACTATAAGGGCTGCAAGAGTCAATCCTGCGCAGTGTATAAAGGAAGAGTGAGAATCAGTGCATTGATCCACCAGATGGCGGACAAGCTATTTTTAACAGAGCTGAATATAGGATACTTTCCTAGACACTATTCGTTATTGCCAAAGAACAAAATACGCTTGCTTTATGATGTGTAGTCATGTGCTTCGAGCATTCTCTGAAGGCTAACTTTAAGCCTAAGCAACCTTCAGCATCAACCTTTGTCATTGTAGCGCATGTGCTAAATTTCTTTTCCCATTCTACAAAACCAAAGCGAAAACTTATGAAAAAAACTTTCCCTTCATGGTCAGTAACACTGGCGTACTTAATAATTCTGCTTGTGCCTGGTTTATCATGTCAGGTGGATAGCGTCTCCCAGAATTCAAAAATAGATGCGATTTTTGAAAAGTATAATTCTAAAACGGGGCCGGGGTGCGCTGTATCGGTGATACACAATGGACAGGTAGTTTACAGTAAAGGGTATGGCGTGGCCAACCTGGAATACGACATTGGGATTACCCCATCAACTGTGTTTGACATCGCTTCCGTTTCAAAACAATTTACAGGTTTTGCAATTTCAACATTGTTGCAGGAGGGAAAAATAGGATTAGAAGACGACATTAGAAAGTACCTGCCTGAAGTTCCAGACTTCGGAAAAATTATTACGATAAGGCATCTGATTCACCACACAAGCGGCTTAAGAGACTGGCCGCAGACACTGAATGTAGCAGGATGGCGTTGGGATGAAGTGTTTTCTTTTCAGGACATCCTGCGTATGGTTAAAAATCAAAAAGAGCTCGATTTCGATCCTGGTATGCAGCACATGTATAGTAATACCGGGTATAATTTGCTGGCGGCAATTGTAGAAAAAGTATCGGGCAAATCATTCCACGAATGGACGGATGAAAATATTTTTGCGCCACTAAACATGAACTCTTCGCATTTTCTGGATGACCATAAAATGGTAATCAAGAACCTTGCCTACTCATATCATCGTTCGGATAATGAATTCGCCAAGAGTTCAACGGGACTTACAGCATATGGTTCTAGCTCAATGTTTACTACGGTTGAGGACCTCAGCAAATGGGTGATCAATTTTGACAAACAAATCGCCTCTAAAAATCCTGTATACATGCGCATGCTCGAAGATGGTGTACTCAACAATGG
>JAICGJ010000069.1 GCA_025923195.1 Chryseolinea sp. | reverse complement strand
ATGTTACCGCCAGGTTTGGGGTACGGAATATACCAACATTGCTTGTATTCAAACGTGGACAAGTCGTTGACAAGCAAGTCGGTGCGGTTCCTAAATCGATACTGAATCAAAAGCTTGCCGCGCAAGTAGCATAAACTTCATAAACTTCTGATCATAATATGTGCCATCACAACGTCGGTTGGCACTTATTATTTTTATACAGAAGGCTCTATTTACGGGGCGTCCACGAATCCGTCCTGAAACTTGGTACAGGAAGACCCTCTTTACTGAAGAGGTTTGGAATTGAACTATTGCTCCACGCAAAACGTACGGCCACGGGGTTCTTCACTTCCTTCGCTGAAACGATTACGGTTGCTTTGTCAATTTTTGCCTTGGCCGGATAGAATTTTTGATCATCTCCTGCAATCAAAAATTCAGTGGGGTCACCACCGTTGCTCCTCAACCCTGAGGGAGCGTGGTCAAAAAAAATTCTTATTCTATTCTTTTCAATTGTCATGGACTTATAGGTTGGACTTAGATAAACAATACCTTGGCGATCATATGTCTTCGCCAGCGCTACATCGGCTAACCTTTCCCCTACTGACTTTTTGTATTTGGGATGAATGTCCGTTACATCGTCTACCAGATCGGAAATCACCACCATCCCAGTCTTTGGAATTTCAAGCATTTTAACCTGCTGCTCGCGCAGTAAGGCTCCCTCTTCACCATCGTACCCACTGTATGGCGCGATCTGAACATAGTAGAAAGGAAGATCGCTTTGAAACTGCTGTCGCCAACTATTGACCAGACTTTCCATCACTTTTTTGTAAGTATCCGGCGCTGCGACATTCGCCTCACCCTGATACCATATAGCGCCAGCGATGCGGAGCGGAAGCAGAGGATTAATCATCGAATTGAAAATTACACCTGGCGTTACAGGAGCCCATGGCTGGTCGGCATTCAACTTGCCATTCGATTCGACTAAAGCTTCATTGCTTCTAATCACATTTTCCGGCACCCAGGCTTCTGCAGGACTCCCACCCCAACTGGCATTGATGAGCCCAATTGGTACATTAAGATTCTGATTTAACTTTTTTCCAAAGAAATACGCAACGGCACTAAAATCCCCAACCGTCGACCTGTCACATACAGTCCATTCTCCTTCACCGCGCGTTTGCAACGTATGAGCGGACGACCGCGGAATATTGAGTAGTCGTATCGTTGGATCGTTCACATGTTCGATCATCGGTCTGCCATCAGCTGCGGCCTGCATACTCCACTCCATATTTGACTGGCCCGATGCGATCCACACCTCGCCTGACAAGACATCCCGCAGCGTAAGAATATCCTGCCCCGCTCTTATCGTTATCGAATGAGGACCACCCGCGACGGGTGTCCTGATCGCTGTCTTCCAGAAAGTACCATTTTCCGCTTTGGTTCTAACCGTCGTGGTATCCCAGCTTACCTTTATCGATACATCTTGTGAAGGATGAGCCCATCCCCAGATTGGAACGATTGCCTGCTGCTGAATTACCATGTGGTCATCAAAAACTACCGGCAATCGCAACTGTCCCTTCAGAGTAAGGCAGAGCGTGAGGAGGAAGGATAATGTAAGTATTCGCATCGATTAAGGTTTAAGTAGCAGTGCGAAGTTATCAAATCCCACAGATTTTTTTTAACCGTTCCACCATTTGGAAGACCGCTGGGCAAACTGATGTATTCTTGAAAGTCAGGTCCATGATTTGAACCATTTTTTTTCTGTCAGTGTGAGGATACTCCCTGCAAGCTTTGGGCCTCACCTCATAAACGGAACAATAGTTATGGTCGTCAAGAAAGGCGCATGGGGACGATTGAAGTACATAATCGTCATCTTCATCAATTCTCAAATATTTCCCAATGAAATCGCCGGGTTTTAGTTTCAGGAATCTTGCTATCCTTTCAATGTCATTCTGATAAAAAATGGGACTTGTGGTCTTGCAGCAATTAGCGCATTTAAGGCAATCTGTTTGTTCAAAAACATCGCGATGAACCTCGTGAAAAACATCATCGACCCATCGCGGATCCTTCCTCTTGAGACGACTGAGAAATTTCTTGTTTTCGACCGCCTGCTTTTGGGATTCAGTATTAAACTTTTTTAAGTCCAAGGAAGTCGATTTGAAAAAATCAATTTATAACAGCTTGAGGCTGGTAGTGGAAATTCAACTCCTCCAATAATTCTGCAATTATTTCTTTTGCCTTACCAGGATGTTCAATTGTCACACTACTACCAAACATCAGGAGCCAGCGGCATATCGACTTCATATAGCCAGTCAGGAAAGTCATGCGGACCTTTGTATCCAAGTCCTCTTCCGAAGCAAAACCATACATATATTTTGTGCTACCGATAAACTTGGCATGGGGCTTTTCAAAAAGAACTATTACTTTTTCCATCTCCCTGTTGCCTTGGACAACCGTTGCGAGGTACTCTTGGAGCGACAGCAAGTTCCTGGGATCGAATGTTATTCCGGTGCCCTTCAGGGTTTTTATTCGGTCTGTCCGGAAATCACGGTAGCCAGACCGTAGTCTACACCATGCGATCAAGTGCCAGGCATTACTATAGTAAAATAATCCAATAGGTTCGACATCCCGCGAGGTTAATTCTTCGGCATAGTTGCTGGAATACTCCATACGAAGCACTTCTTTATCCACGGCAGCTTTTTGAATAGTCGTTAAAAAATGATTAGGAAAAGGTGGCTGGTCGTGTGGTACATTTTTAACTTCTACATAGGCGTGTAAATTTTCGAGATGATCCTTCTCGGATTCGTTAAGAACGGCTTTGATTTTCAATAATGCTGACTCAAATTCCTTTCGTATGGAATTATCAGTCATCTTTTCGACGAGTTTGCCCGCAAATAACATGGCGCTCCCCTCTTCCTGGGTAAACATGACCGGTGGAAGATGGTACCCATCGACAATGAAGTATCCCTTCCCCGCTTCCGATCCAATAGGAACGCCAGCTTCCATGAGGGCCTTAACATCGCGATAAACTGTCCTCAGACTAATTTCAAAACGGTTGGCAATCTCTTCAGCCTTAACAATGCGTTTGGTTTGCATTTGAATAAGAATGGCGGTCAACCGGTCGATGCGATTCATGCTATAAAATTAAAAAAGCCATGGCATTTAACCTGATTACTTCATGAATAAAATCGAAGGCGTCTACCAGTATACTGAATAGAGCGCGACCAGAATGCCTAATACAAGCAATGAACCCGCAGCAAAGCCGGGCGACATTTTGAACATGCTTTTTTCGACGATCAGGCCGTTGGGTTTGACACCTCGGCGGTTTTCAATATTGGTGATGATACTCATGCCTATAACGCAGATAATAAAAACGAATCCCATCCGGTCGAGGAAAGGGATTTCATAGACGCCTTCTGCGTTGAGTTTGGCAAAATTTATGGGTTCAAGGAACGAAAGGTCCGCAAACCTGGGAAGGACTTTTAGAATTAGTGAGAAGACAAATCCGCCAACCGTTGCAAATAAGGCTGCGTTCGATGTCGTCCGTTTCCAGAAAAAACCGAGAATAAACATGGCAAATATTCCGGGTGATACAAAACCGGTGTACTCCTGTATGTATTGGAAGCCTTGTTTTCCTTCTCCCATCAATTTTTCACCAACTAACAACGACAGCAGTACAGCCAGGAATATCGAGACGATCACAGACAACCTTCCTAACCCCACCATTTTTGTTTCCGTCGCGTCTTTATTAATGGCTTTTTTGTAAATATCCAGCGTGAAGATGGTTGCTATGCTATTGGCCTTTCCAGCTAATGATGCCACAATGGCCGCCGTTAATGCAGCAAACGCCAGTCCTTTCAGGCCAGTGGGTAACAAATTCAGTAAAGAAGGATATGCTTTGTTCACGTCTATAATTCCTTTTGAGTCCAGCATCTCCGTTGCAAAATATCCTTTCTGGTGTAACACATAAGCGGCGATACCAGGAAGCACGACTATTACGGGCATCAACAATTTCAGGAATGCCGCAAAGAGGATTCCATTGCGGGCAGTGACCAGATCAGCACCAAGCGCTCTTTGTGTAATGTATTGATTACAGCCCCAATAATTGAGGTTGGTGATCCACATTCCTCCGATGAGGACCGTTAGCCCCGGCAAATCCATATAATTTGCGTTATCCCGATCAAAGATCATGTGAAAGTGATCGTCTGCCTGAGCTCTAAGCAAAGTGAAGCCATTGATCACACCTTCCTCCCCGGCTTCTTTAGCAACCAGGTTCAAGGCTAAGTATGTTGCCACCAACCCACCTAATACCAGAAAAAACACCTGGATCACGTCAGTATATCCAATGACTTTCATGCCGCCTAATGTGATAAAAATGGAGAAAATTGCAAGCATGAAAATGCAGAGGTAAATATTAAATCCAGTAATGCCGCTGATGGCTAATGCACCCAAGTAAAGTATAGACATCAGGTTAACCACGATATAAAGCAGCAGCCAGAAAATTGCCATGATCATCGCCACAGTACCATTGTAGCGCTGATTAAGGAACTGCGGCATTGTATAGATTTTATTCTTGAGGTAAACAGGAATAAAAAATATGGCTACGATCAGCAACGTGGCGGCCGCCATCCACTCATACGTTGAAATAGCCAGCCCCATCTTGAATCCCGATCCTGACATTCCAATGAATTGTTCTGCCGAAATGTTGGAAGCAATCAACGAAGCGCCTATAGCCCACCAGGTAAGTGAGCCCTCTGCCAGGAAGAAGTCCTTTGAATCCGCATGTGCTTTCTTTTTCCTGTTGTAAATCCAATAACCATAGCCTGCTACGATGACAAAGTAAATGAGAAAGACTATGTAGTCAGTGGCTTCTAGCTTTTGCATTGGTTTCTGGAGTTAGTGCTTGGTTTACGTGGTATGAATGATAGGAATATGCTGATCCATTACGAACCATTCTCGAGCAGATTTCCATCGTTTGAAATTTTGGCTAATAAAAGTCAGGTTCTTTTTCTAAAGTAGCAAAAGAAACTTCACGTCTGCTTAAAATTATTTGTGCCGTTAGTTTTTTGTTTTTCTACATTGCGGTGTAAAACATTGATTACGGATGAAAAACGGCCTTTTGATTGACATGGATGGGGTTATCTACGGAGGTGACGTGATGATACCTGGCGCAGATCTATTCATTGCACGGCTTCTTAAAGAGAAGGTGCCGTTCACATTTATGACCAACAATAGCCAAAGGACCCCTCTTGAGACGGTTCGCAAGCTGAAGAAACTGGGCATTGCCGTATCCGAAGAGCATGTTTACACCAGTGCGATGGCAACTGCGAAATTCCTAGCTAGTCAAAGCACGCGAGGAACCGCTTATGTATTGGGTGAAGGAGGATTGTTAAGCAGTCTTCATGATCATGGTTTAACCCTTGTCGAAACTGATCCGGACTTCGTGGTGTTGGGCGAGGGTAGAAACTTTACTCTGGAAATGGTTCAGCGCGCTGTAGATATGATTCTTGCTGGGGCCAAATTCATAACAACTAACCGAGACCCTTCACCAAAAAGAACTGGCTGGAATAACCTTGGCATCGCCGCCACAACCGCGATGATAGAAGAAGCTACTGGTACCAGAGCGTTCGTCGTCGGAAAACCAGGACCTGTAATGATGCGATCGGCAAGAAAATTTATTGGCTTAGAAACAGCTGAGACAACAGTAATTGGCGATACAATGGATACCGATATTCAAGGAGGCGTACAGATGGGTTATAAGACCATCCTTGTATTATCCGGGGTTTCCAGGAAAGAAGACGTACATCACTTCGCTTTTAAACCTGATTTGATCATTCCATCAGTGAAAGAGTTGGAATTGCCATTGCCGTGGTGGACCAATAAGTGATAAGTGATAAGTGAAAGGTGAAAAGTGAAAAGTTGGTCGGTAATCACAAAGTCTGTGATAATGCCTCTTTGCCATAGCCGGGTATGACGACAGGTCGTTATTGCTAAAAACTGCAATTGTTAGGCCTTCGCACTGCGCAATGAAATGCCCAATCTACAATCGTCAATCTATAATCGTTAATCTATAATCGTCAATCGTCAGACATCACAGATCTGAACCCCTTGTTTCAGCGATGCAATTTTATCCTCACGCTTCGGAATAAACTCCTGGGCAACATATCCCTTAAAGCCTGTTTCGAGTATTGCCTTCATGATGGCAGGATAATTTAGTTCCTGCGTCTCATCAATTTCATTTCGACCGGGTACCCCACCCGTATGATAATGAGAAATATATTTTTGATACTTTTGTATCGTTGCGATCACGTCGCCTTCCATTATCTGCATATGGTAGATGTCGTACAGAAGCTTGAATCTGTCGGACCCAACTTTGTCGCATAGCGCTGCACCCCAGTGTGTGCGATCGCACTGATAATCCTTGTGGTTTACTTTGCTGTTCAATAATTCCATTACCATAGTCACCTTATACTGCTCGGCTATCGGCATGATCTTTTTCAGACCGATAGCACAATTTTCAATTCCTTTCTCGTCATCAAGACCACGTCTGTTACCCGAAAAGCAAATGATCTGGGTCAAACCGGCAGCGGCGGCTTTTGGTATCACCTCTGTATAGCTTTTGACTAATTCGTCATGTAGGTCAGGATTATTGAATCCGTGTTCGATCCCCTTCCCGGCACCCCACGGCATAGCAGACGTTAATCCGTATTTCTTTAGCACCGGCCATTCCTCCGGGCCAGTCAGTTCTATTGAAGTGAGACCAATCTCGTTAGCAGCTTTGCACAAGTCCTCTAACGCAATTTCTCTGTAACACCATCGGCAAACGGAATGATTCACCCTCCCCTTCAGCTTATCTCCAAGCCCGGACTCGGCGGCTTCAAGGCGATAAGACAATGCAGAACCAGCAACTGCAACGGCTGCACTACCTGCGATCTTCTTAAGGGCGGTTCTTCGTGATGAGCTGTGATTTGTAGTTTTCATATAAGTGTTATTTAACGCTGATACTTTCGCTTGTTACTATTATAATCTCTTACGAAAATCGTATATGGAATATTAATTCGCATCCTGTAAATAAAAAAATAATACTCGCTTCATCAATTCCTATGGCTCACTACTGTTTTTATTGATTCGTTGAATGCACAGATTCAATTATGGCATAAACACTGGCAATATCATTGTTTCTTGAAACAACAACACGTTTTTTGCCATTTTTGAACTTAAGCAGAGAAATATCCCTGATGTCTCCCGAGAGCCATAATTTTGAAAGCCTTTCATCCTTGGGCATAAAGCCGTCGCGGCCGTGATTAAGAACGAGACCCATGGAGGCATCGCTCCTGCCAAGCTGCGGTTTAAATGGATAAAAGTTTCCGGCAAGCACCAATTCTTGCACGCCATCCTGATCCAAGTCTTCATGTAAGAACCCGTTTACACTGGAAAATTGCGCAGCCAGAGGCAGATCCCTTAGGCGGAAATCTTTACCGCTCATATTTTCTAACCAGCATGATTCTAATTTATACACCGCAAACTTATACGACTTCGACAATTGCTCGTCGGTTGCAATATCCTGCATAGTCGCCCTAGCGTAATCTTCATACTTCACAAACCTTTTGCGCAGCGACCCAATCTGATCCAGAAGCTCATCCCGACTTGGGAAAGGGTAGCTTTGTCCATTGATATAATATGATAATACAGGATCAAGACTGCCATCATTATTAAAGTCTCCTGTGAAGAGTTGAATGGGTTCGTCTGATGAAGCTTTAAACTGAAGGTTAGAGCCACTGTTACCCAGGAGATAATCGGTGTCTCCGTCACCATCTACATCAGCCGGGAATATGGTGCACCACCAGCCATTACTTTTCTCAACATCCCTGATGTCTTTTCGCTCAATTAATTTTCCACTCTTGTTTTGGAAAATGCGTATTGGCATCCACTCCCCGGCAATGATCAAATCCGGCCACGAATCATTGTTAAAGTCTGTCCAAAAAGCAGACGTCACCATTCCAACATTGGCTAAGTCAGCATTTAACAGACTGGTGACATTAGAAAATTTGGGCACCCCTTTTGTCGAATTATTCTGAAGAACAAAGCTATTTGGTATCACTCCATAGTTGCCAGGCGCATGCCGGCCACCGACAAACAGATCCATATCCCCGTCCCGGTCGAAATCGCCGGCTGTTACGCAACCTCCGCTCACGGTTTCAGCGGGTATTGCATTCGTAGACTTTTGAAAATTTCCAGATCCGTCGTTCACATATAGACGATCCTGATAAAGCGGAGAACCGGCGATGAATTCACTCCCTCCGCTCACCACGTAAAGATCTACATCGCCATCATTATCAGCATCAAAAAAAATGGAATTTATGTCCTCCTGAATGGAGTCCTGCTCCCACGGCTGCAGAGACGCCGGTTGAAACGTAGCGTCGTCACGACCAATAAAAAGTCGTCCCGGTTGCCCGGAAGCACCGCCGATAAAAATGTCGTCATTTCCATCATTGTTTACATCTGCCCTGGCATGTTTTCCACCCAATCTCGAGAGTTGATAGTAGAGCAACCGTTGGACCTTAAAATCGACGAATTTGTTTTCAATATGCCTGAAATCAAGTCCTGATTCACGTGTTACGTCTTTTAACAGTGCTTTGTCCGGCGCGGGCTTGACTACGATTTCCGGCTGTTGAGCCTGGTCTTGTGCAACGACTATAAACTGATTAGGCTGTACATCTTTCAAAATTGACTGTGAACCATCCGACCAGACAACCTTAACCTCGCTAACAACGGCGGACTTGCCAATACCTATTGACATAACCGGTTCCACACTTGATGCGTATCCGCGTGTATAAAAAGCCTCCTGGAATATTTTTGCTGAGTCAGTAGTAACGAAAATCTTTGCGCCGATAGCATATGGGTTAGACCCCCTGCCCTTCAATTTTATTTTCAAGTAATTATTCTTTTGAATTTCATTTTGATTATTTCGCAATAATGTGATGGGATCATTGAGATTATTAGTCACCAGGTCGTAGTCACCATCGTTATCAAAATCTGCATATGCAGCACCGTTTGATACCGTCTGCTGTGTGATGCCAAAACTTTCACCTACATTTTTGAATTGAATTCCATTTGTATTAATAAATAAATAATTGCTTAATCTGGTAGTGGGCAATTGCTGGATGAGGGTTAAATAATCCACCGGCTTATTAGCGACCTTGGCATCATTGTATACCGTACTCGTGTATTTCATAAAATCCAGATTAGTGAAATCGCGCAGGTACCCGTTTGTGATAAAAATATCCTTGAGGCCGTCGTTGTCAACATCAACAAAAAAGGGAGACCAACTCCAGTCAGTATTTGAAATTCCCGACAGCTGTCCAATTTCGCTAAATCTCGGAATTGTGTCGGATGCAAAGCCACGATTAAGCTGGAGTGTATTGCGCATATACTGATGGTGATATCCGCTATCTACCGCAAGCGAATATCGATCATATTCGTCAGGACCCTTTAATAGCTTCTGCCTGTAATTGTCTTCCGGAAGCATATCAAGCACAAGGATATCCTGTAATCCATCATTGTTCATATCGGCGATATCAGATCCCATCCCAAACTTTGACAGATGTCCAAATATCTTGTGGGAGACTTCGGTAAAACTGCCATTCCGGTTGTTGATGTAACAGAAATCTTGTTCCTCGTAATCATTTGTGACGTAAATATCTGGCCAGTTATCAAAATTCAAGTCGGTGATGGCGGCGCTCAACCCAAAATTCAGCCCGCTGCCATGAAAGCCTGCCTCCGCGCTGACATCTTTGAAAGTGATTACGTTCATGCCTTCCGATCGATGCGTATCGTTCCTATATAACTTGTTGCCAAAGTATGGATGCCTTAAATTGCGCAGCCTGCTGGTGTTAAAAAAAGCTGCGTAAAACATGTTGGCATGGTTGATCAACAGCATATCCAGATCGTCATCGAGGTCATAATCAAAAAAGTAAGCTTGCGAGGAAAATGTGCCGATTGCATCCAGCCCATATTCCTTGGCTCGCTCAGTGAAAGTGGGAATGCCGCCACGTTCGCAGCCATTGTTAATGAACAACTGGTTCGAACGATTGGGATAGTCTTTAACAACCGGTAAGTTGTATCCCTCGCCAGGGGCATTACCTGAGTAGCATACATAAAGATCGAGCCAGCCATCGCCATTTACGTCCGCCATGGTTACGCCTGTTTTCCAGTCTTTGCGGCCTTCTGTTTTTGACTGAGGAGTTATATCCTCGAAGCGAAAATTACCTTTGTTGATGAAAAGTTTGTTGGGCACAGAGTTGCCTGAGAAGTAAAGGTCGGCTAGCCCATCGTTATTGATATCTCCTGCTGCCACACCTGCACCGTTGTAGGAATATTCGTAGGTCATGATATTGGTGGCCTGTGTCTCCACAATATCATTGCGAAAATCAATCCCTGTTTCCTCTGCCGAAAGCTCTGTGAATTGTTTCGGCGGACGCGTACACTGGGAAAATAAAATTATCGTGATGGAAGCCAAACGACACCCGAATTTTAACCACTTCAAGATGAATGCTCTTTATTTAGACTTAGACATGAATACCTACTCTTTGTCATCAGCTACCGTAGCCAATTGATCGTATCCTATATTTCGTTGATTACCCTGGAAATCGTAAACTTGAATATTCGAAACCGTTGCGGGGACAAAAATGCTTCTCGTTGATTGAGCAAGATATCCGGAACCGTAATAAAATTCAACTCTCTCCTTTTTTCCCTGCGCATGATGCAGCTCAGCCCAGCTATCAGAAGCCGAAGGCTGAAAAAATCTTTTCAGCTTATCTTTAGTATTGGTTCTAAAGACCCGCAGACTATCCAGGTTTTGACTAGCTATGAATAATTCGTCACCCGATACATGCCTTAATTTCGCCAGAGCCTTTGCATCTCCACTGACGCGAAATCCGCTTTTTACAGAGGGCACTGAACTAAATTCACCATTGCCAGCCCCCAACAGAACCAGCCCGGTACAAGCATCGAACCTGCCAGAAAAAACCTCGTTCCCATAATCGTTCCCTATCATCATAACATCCAGGTTGCCGTCTGCATTTACATCTGCTACAACAATTCCATTTACCGGCGCTACCTGGGTTGATCTGTCCAGGGGTTTCAACGAAAATCTTCCATTCCCCAGGTTTTCTGCATAGCTTGTGAGTGAGTAATTTGACTTGAGCACCAGCATGTCCGTTGTATCATAGGGTGTTAGCAAGATGTCCATCGACGCAGCACCGTATTGTTTATAACTGCTGAATTGATTCCTGAATTTCGGGCTTTGACTATTTAGTTCATCCCAAAAATGAACCGGGTATTCACGCATATCCCCATCTTCGGATTTAAAATAGCAGCTGACAATGGCATCTATACTCCCATTAAGATCAAAGTCTTTGGCATACACGCGCAGCGGCCGCTCGTTCGAAATGTTATAGTAGTTATTCGAACCGAGGTTTCCGAAGACATAGTCTGAGTCACCGTCTTTATCAAAATCTGCTGCCGCGATGCTGTTCCACCAGCCAGAATAATTTAGAAAACTGCTGTCCTTCACCCGTGTGAATTCCTTTCCAGAATACTTGAAGAGCGTGACGGGCATAAATTCCCCTACGACAATTAAATCAAGCCTTCCATCACTATCGAAATCCGTCCAAAGGCCGTCAGTGACCATTCCGACGCGTTTTAAGCCCTTGGCAATCTCGTCTGTCACATCTGTGAACCGACCTCCATCATTTCTCAGCAGGTAACTATCGGGTGGCATTGGATATGACCCGGCAATAACGCGCCCGCCGACAAACAGATCGAGGTCTCCGTCGGCATCATAGTCAGCGGCCCGAACGCATGAGCCACTAGCGATCGTCGAAGGCAACGCATTGGTCAGGCGCTTAAAATTCCCCCGCCCGTCATTCAAGTAAAGGCGGTCTTCGTAGCGGCTTTCTCCAGCTTCACCTTCATAACTTCCGCTTACAACGTAGAGGTCAAGGTCGTGATCATTGTCGGCATCGAAAAGCAATAGTCCCTCGTCCTCCGATTTCTTTTCATCGGTCTTTATGATGGCAGACCCTACAAAGGAGCCATCGGACTTTTGAACAAATAAGGAAGCATCGAACTGAGATGATCCACCCACAACGAAATCCTCAAGCCCATCGCCGTTCACATCCCCTATGCCTATTCCAGGGCCGGCTTGCGAAAATTTATGAGGAAGCGTGCGTTGCCTGTAAAAGTCAATTTTGTCCCATTCCTTATGTTTATATTTTATCCCTGCAGACTTCGAAGTTTCCACCAAAAGCTTTTCAATTTTGCGTTTATTTTGCGGTAGCTGTCTTTTCGAATCACTGGGGCTTAATTGAATAACCTGATTGGCCTTTACATCAAAAAGCTCTTGGAAATTGCCATTCGGCCACACAACGATAAGGGTATCCACAACCGCACTCGCTCCTAACCCAAAATGCACAAAGTCTTCGACCGTTGATAAGTAACCGCGATAAATAGAATGATCATTATATTGAACTTTGCCATCATATCTGATGGTAACCTTTGCACCGAGGCCAGATTTGTTCCTTGCCGTATCTGCCAATTTTATTCTCAGGTAGTTATTATTCGATTTTGAGTCATCTTCATATAGCGTATTCTCATATAAGAAAGCTACTTCGTTTATATTGTTTACGACATAGTCCAGGTCCCCATCATTATCAAGATCGCCAAAGGCAGCACCATTCGAAAACGAAGGACGATACATGCCCCAGTCTTTTGTTTTATCCGAAAATGAGAAGTCACCTTGATTCTGAAATGCATAGTTAGAAACCTTTAATACTGGGATGGAATCAATCAGCGACCGATGGTGATTGAATGCGCCGACTTCGCGCTTAAACATAACATAGTCCTTGTCGGTGACATCTTTTGGGAAGCCGTTGGTGATCAGCAAATCGCGATATCCATCGTTATCAACATCCATGAACAAGGAAGACCAGCTCCATTCCGTTTGATGGATTCCTGCCATCTGTCCCACTTCCACGAATGAACCATCTCCGTTATTTATGTGCAGCATATTGCGCATATATTGGAATTCATATCCATATTCGATGTTATTGATATAGTTAAAATAAGTAGCGCCTGCACCTGATACCGTTTTGCGACGAAGATTATTCTCCGGCAGCATATCCAGTGTCACTATATCCAGATATGTGTCGTTATTCACATCGGCGATGTCGATCCCCATTGAAAAAAGAGACTGATGCTTTATGCGATCTTTAATCTCATTGGAAAATGTCCCATCTTGATTGTTGATGTATAATATATCATTCGATACATAGTCATTGCCAATATAAAGATCCGGCCATCCATCTTCGTTGATATCAGCAATGCCCAGACCCAGTCCATAACCTTCGATCAGGATTCCAGCTTCTATGGTTACGTCCGTGAAAGACCTGTTTCCGTTGTTGCGATAAAGGCGATCGTTGTTGAGAGCAGAGCCATCCATAATACGGGGTCGATAATTGCTTGGTATTTTGTCGCTTTCCAGGTTTGTCAATACGTATAAGTCCAGATCGCCATCTTTATCATAATCAAAAAATGCGGCATTTTGACTGTAGCCAGTATCGGCAACTCCATATGCCGCAGCTTCATCTTTGAATTTCGGGATTCCATTGGTGTCAACACCATTGTTTATCCACAAACTGTTAGCCCGTTTTGCGGGATCATCATGAATGGTGGCGCATACATAGATATCAATTAAGCCGTCTTCATTAATGTCTGCCAGGGCAACCCCTGAATTCCATTTTTCTGTTCCATCCAATCCTGCCGCACTAGTAACGTCTTCGAACTTTAATTCTCCACGATTTATATACAATCGGTTTGAAACCATATTTCCGCTGAAGAAAATATCGGGAAGGTTATCATTATTTAAGTCCCCGATGGCTACAGCCCCACCGTGGTACATATACTGTACGGTCAATATGTTAATGGAATCTTTTTCTTCAACTGTATTTACAAAATCCAAACCTGAATCTTCGGGGGAGACAAGTCTGAACAATGTATTATTCTCCTGCGAGCAGCTCACAAGAAACAGAAGTGGTATCAAAAGCAGGAGAATTCTAGATATCATTATGAGACTTTTATGAGATAAAAAAAGCCATCTGGTTTCCCAGATGGCTTCACTTAAGCTCAATGGTTAATATAATGGATTTTGAACAAGCGCATCATTCCTGTTTATTTCATCCTGTATGATCGGCAGGAAATACATCTTATTATTCCACGCGCGATCCTGGATCTTGTTCCTGGAATATTGAACAGGTCCCGCAAGAGGATCAACAATTACAATACCGTTTGCGTTACGACCCAATGCCTGCGGAGCAATCATCCACCTGCGAACATCAAAGTAGCGATGTTGTTCAAATGCTAGCTCGATCCTCCGTTCGTTCCTGTAGCGATCAACTAAAGCCTGGCCAGATTCTGTGATGTCAGGCATCCCAGCTCTTTGCCTTATCATGTTGATATAAGTTCTTGCTTCAGCTTCCTCGCCCAGTCCGATACATGCTTCGGCGTAATTCAAAATGATTTCGCCATAGCGGAAGAAATGCCATGGGGCTTCCTGATTCCCGCCTGCTGCAGCATATTCGTGAACTACACTAGGGTCAATAAACTTCCTTAAATAATATCCTGAATATCCGCCGTTCCAGTCTTCAATTGGACCATCGCGCGTGTCTAAACCGGGTGTATATGTGCCAGGAGCAGTTTCTACAGATCGAATTATTACCTTTCCAACAGGATCTATCTCCGCTACGTCGCTCGGACGAGGCCTCCACAAAGCCTGATCATATAATATACTTGCTCCAAATCTTGGATCCCTGTTCTCATAAGGCGCATTTGCGTGGGCGGGATTATTCCAGTCAAATTTGGAACCGTCGACCATTTCGTAGTCATCGACCAGTTCCTGGATAGGCGTATTACCACCCCAGTTATGATAGCCGTTTGGTCCATTGGCTAATCCGGGGAGTGCACCATCTTCCCATCCGCGGCTCTTTATAAAGAAGCGGCTGAATATGCTTTCCTTGCTGTCCTTCAGCAAAAACAGGTCGGTATAGTCCTTAACGGGATTGTCGGTATCCTGAAGGCTGTAAATACCAAGATCCATAACCGCCTTTGCTGCATCTTTTGCTGCCTGCCATTTGGCGGTCCGGTCACCTGTCGTCGATATTAATTCTGGATTTGAATAACCGCCAGCCCAGCTTGGATCGTTGTACAGGTCACTGGCAGCATAGAGAAGCATGCGAGCTTTCAACGCAAGCGCTGCGCCACGTGTAGCCCTACCGATATCCCCGGCACCTGCCCCATACGTGGCTGGCAAAAGCGAAGCTGCGAGGTCGCATTCATCAACTACATATTGAATACTTTCCTGGAGCGAACTTCTGACAATTGCAAAATCATCGTCTAAGCCATATGCTTGCTGTACTAGAGGTACCCCTCCGTATAACCTGATGAGGTTATGATAAAAATAAGCATTAAGGAAATGGACCTCCCCATTCAGCCTGTCTTTGAAGTCGGCATTATCAAAAGGAACATTCTCAATGTTTTCAAGGAACAAATTGATTTGTCTTATGCGGGCATAGAGGACAGGCCAATTGAATTCATCAAAATCGCCGCGTGAGAACGATCCAATGTCGGCAGAGGTCAAATTAGATTGTACGACTTGCGCCGAGCCGTAGTTATGAATAAAATGTGATTCGTCGGCAAGGGATCCCAGCATTAGCTCGCGGATTCCATGGTTAAGGCCGCGGTACATTTCATTTACAAAAGCTTCTACAAGGTTAGGGTCTTGCCAGACTACATCTTCTGAAAATCGATCCTCTGGATTGACATTTAGAAAATCTGTATCACAGGAGGTGCTGTAAAAGAGCAAGCTAAATCCTAAAATATATTTGATGATGTTTTTCATATACTGTCAGGTTTAGAATGATAGATTGACACCAACGTTAAACGTCTTTTTTTGCGGATAAACAGTACCATCCTGATTATCGGTTTCCGGATCAAAGACCTTAAAGCTGTCCCATGTTGCCAAATTGATCGCGTTGACATAGATGCGTGCAGTTTTGAGTCCCACCTTGCTGATCATCGTGGAAGGCAGCGTGTACCCTAGCTGAATATTCTTCAGGCGTATGTAGTCGGTGTCCCTGTACCAGTAGGTGTTGGCTTGAGAAATCCAGTATTCATCCTCGCGGTTAAACGTTCTCGGCTTTTCGGAGCTTGGATTTTCAGTTGTCCACCGTCCGTCTGCAAAATCCGTCAGGTAGTTCCCAAAATCCCCGGATTGCGTCCTAATGTAGGACCGAGCGCCAGAGGCTCCTTGAAACAAGAGGCTAAAGTCAAATCCTTTGTACTGCATGTCGAGCGTAAAGCCGCCTTGAAACCGTGGTATGGTGTTGTTCTCCAACCTGATCCTGTCATTGGCATCAATAATACCGTCAGTGTTTACGTCCTCAAAAATAATGTCACCGGGCCGTGCACCTGGCCAGTGCGGATAAGCATCAACGGCAGCTTGATCTCTGAACACACCGATAGCGTTGTACATTAACGGGGTATTGAAAGGTCGTCCTGTTATAGATTGCCAAGCAAGTGTCGATGCAGGTTCATCATAGAATACAACTTCATTTTTTGAGTATCCTCCATTCACGCCCACTTGAAAACTGAGGTCGCTAACCTGGCCACTGTAACTTACAAGGAAGTCGAAGCCCTTGTTACGAAGTTTTCCAATGTTTTCACTTGGCGGAACAAATCCGGCAGTCCTTGGGATTGATGCGAACCGAGGGATCAGCATTTTTGACCTCAGGTTGTTAAAGTAATCCAACTCGAAAGATACTTTCCCGCCCAGCAATGTTCCTTCGATTCCGATATTGCTATTGTTGGCCACTTCCCATGTGATATTGGGGTTTCCAACCGGATAGACAGCCTGCGTTATGCTGGTAGCAAGTGTTGTATAGTCGAAGATGTAGCCACCACCAAATCCAAAGTTATTAGAGTACTGGAATTCGTCGAAAAAGACATTCGTGGGATGCATTCTATCGTTTCCAAGCTGACCCCAGGAGCCTCTTATTTTTAGCCGATCAACAAACGAGGCGCCATCCATAAAGCTTTCTTCAGAGACCACCCAGCCTGCAGAGATTCCAGGGAAGAATCCCCATCGTGAATCTTCGGGGAAGATGTAGGAAGCATCGTAGCGCCACACCATTTCGACGAGATATTTTTCCATCAAGGCGTAGTTGATCCGTCCAAAGTAATTTAGGCGGGTTCGATGGTACAACTTGCCGTCTGATATCGTACCATTACTAGCAGTGGTGCTCGCATTTTGATTTCCGGCGAGCAACTCGTCTACTGCTGTTGAAATGTACCCATTGCGGAACCCCTGGAATTGATTTCCTTTCAAGACTTGCTTTTCAGTTCCAGCCATAAACCCAATCATATGATTACCAAACTCCTTTGTATAATTGAGGTATATGTTTCCCGTCTGCCCAGATGTTCGCTCAAACTCCTGCTGGAGCTCAGGAGCATTCAAACCACGCTGAGATTTGAGAAGTAAGGGCTCTCCATCTGTATCGTATGACACATAGTCCCAAGTGTAGAGGAACCATGGTGTACGGAACCTCTTGATCGGACGGTACGATTCATCCAATGCCAAATTGAAAGTAAGGTTTAGCCCTTGAACCCACGGAATATCAAGTTTTCCCCTCAGGTTACTTTGGAAAACGCTGTTTATATCGTCCACGTATCCTGTTGCAGGGGTACTGATTACAACAGGATTGTCACCATTTTCAATGTCAGGACCTGGAAGACCATTGGGCCAGTAGGCAGGCAAATTCGGTTTGCCCCTGATCAACATTCTAAAGATCGTGCTGGCAGCTCTTGTCGGATAGGTTCTGCGTTCCTGTCTTCCGGAAAGGTCCACACTCAGTGAAAAGTAATCGGTGATCTTAGCATCGAGGTTAGACCTGAAATTATATTGTTTGTACTTTGTTCCACTATTCTTGTAAACACCATCTTCGTTCAAGGTCCC
This sequence comes from Chryseolinea sp., assembly GCA_025923195.1. Lineage (GTDB taxonomy): Bacteria > Bacteroidota > Bacteroidia > Cytophagales > Cyclobacteriaceae > Chryseolinea. The sequence goes on along the minus strand of JAICGJ010000069.1, from coordinate 8,906 downwards.
TAGGGATACATAGTATTTTATGTCCGGCGAACCACCGGAGACCGTTAGGGTTGCCATGTCTTGCATTGCCGTGTTTTTAATTACGGCACCGTACCAATCTGTATTGGGATATTTCCATGGATCAGAACCGTCGCGATACTTTTGAATGTCCTCCGCGGAATAACGGGGAGCATTTCCACGGTACTCATCGATTTCATTGAGCATCGTAGCATAGGTTGGTGCATCTGTCACTTCCGGCAGACGGGTAGGTTTGTTAAAACCAAGGTTATAGTTGAAGCTAATCACCGGCTTGCCTTCCGCACCCCTCTTGGTTGTAACCAAAATTACCCCGTTTGCGGCTTGGGCGCCATAAATTGCAGCTGATCCATCTTTGAGGATGGTTATACTTTCGATGTCAGCGGGATTCAAGCGGTCAAGTCCACCCGTTCTATTGGCAATACCATCAATAACAATCAGTGCCCCGGGATTTCCCACCGTGTTAGTACCTCTTACTCTGATTTGCGATGCATCGTTTCCCGGTTCACCAGATCGGTTGATGAATATTGTACCGGGCAAGCGACCGGTCAAGGCATTGGAAAGGTTGGCAACAGGGGCTTGTGTAATTACATCTCCCTTCACGGAAGTAACAGCACCCGTGATGGTGGCCTTCTTCTGTTCGCCATAGCCAACAACCACGACCTCCTGCAGGGATTGCACATCCAACGTCATTTTCACATCAATTGTCGTCTGTGTACCGACCACTACTTCCTGGCTTTGATATCCGATAAAGCTGAAAACCAGAACACTGTTTTCATCGGGTACCTCTAAAGAGAACCTGCCATCTGTATCTGTGGTTGTTCCCACCGTCGTTCCTTTCACAAGGACATTTACGCCGGGAATAGGAGCATCAGATTCATCAGTTACCCGACCACTCACGGTTTGGGCGGCTAAGTTGGCGGTAGGAATAGCAACAATCTCATCTTCATCCTCATTGTACAACTCTTTGAGAACAATCTGCTTCCCGATAACATCATAGCTTAGCCTGGACCCCAGTACTTGCGATAACACATCGACAAGGGGTGTCTCAACCAGGTTTAACGTCATCCGGTTCATGTCTTTAATGAGCCTCGGACGGTATGTGAACTTCACATCGCTTTTCTTTTCGATCTCAGCTAGAATATTCTTTACCTCAGCATTTTGGGTCTGCAGGGTGATTTTACGCTCCAATACCTCCTGACCGCTCGTATTTATTGCATATCCTAACATTACGGATGTGCACATAATCAACATTTGTATCAGCGTAATTTTCATAAAGAATAGAAGGGCATTAGGAATAGGTTTAGGTTTATTCTTCATAATTTTGTTTGTTTTTGTTTGTTAATAGGGCAAAAACTCGGTGCCGCCGAGCGGCATGACGGGCCAGTGGTGTAGCAGCATCATTGGCCTTTTTCACATGTTTGGGGGGATTGTAAAGTGTATTATCGCATAGGCATTATTTTTTTTTGTTTTTATTTTTTGAATTTATTGGCAGCCGGTGCTCATGATGGTAATCTGTGTGTCTTTGATTTCGTACGTCGCACCGATCGCCTTACAAATAATTTGAATACGCTCATAAAGTCCCTCCTCAGCCATAGAGGTTGTCAAGATGCAGTTCGCTAACGCATCCTCATCGTATTGGATATCTATGCCGTAATTTTCTTCGAGAACAGAAAGAATCTTCACGACAGGCGCACCATCGTATTGAGTTTCAAACAAGGTTGGCTTATCTAAAATAATCTGAGGTTGGGACACCAGTTTCTTGGAAAAATATTCCTTCGCAGTATTATAAATCACCTCCTGATTTGGTGTTAGAATTACTTCTTCTGTTGCAGGTGTTTTTGCTACTTCGCGCCGCGATTTTGCAACGGAGACCTTGCCAGTCTTTACAGCTACACTAATCTCTTTTGCACCTTCATATGCCATCACATTGAAGCTCGTGCCAAGAACCTTAACCGTGAGCTCTGAAGTTGAAATTATGAAGGGTCTGTCCTTATCCTTCGTTACATCGAAGAAAGCCTCACCCTTCAAAAGTATTTTTCGATCGTGATCGGTGAATTTCTCAGGGTATTCAATACTACTCTTGGGTTTAAGCGTGATCACTGTTCCATCCTGCAACATCACACGCCTTACTCCCTCAGTATTATTGACTGTCGTTTTCACGCTGTTGGAAAAGTAACGCGTTGGATTTTGAAGGGAGGGCAATCCCTTTTGGTTAAAAAGAATTGCCCCAAGGCCAATAACAGCTATTGCGGTAATGGCTGCTGCTAACTTGAAAGGAGTCTTCAGTAATGTATACTTAGACCTGTCTGTTCTTGATGGAGTGCCCCGGACTGGAAGTTCAATTTGCGACTTAACACGATCGAGGATCTTGTTCTGAACGAAGTCTAGCTCCAATGGATCGAGCAGACTAACATCGTCTGGATTTTCTTGAAGGGATAAATACCAAGCGTCTACAATCGCAGACTCCTCAGGCGTGGTTTCACCTCTTAAGTATTTCTTAAGAAGATCGGGTAAAATCTCTCTCTTCATACAGCCGGTTTAAGTAATCGACTTCTTTTCGCGGAAAATCGACTTTTGGTTATGGAATAGTCAGCTGAGTGAGAATTTACCCCCACTCATTTCTGAATAATTTTAAAAAAAAATGTTAGATGGAGCTCCGCAAAATTTTGAGCCTATGCTAAGATTGTAAACAGAAGCGTGAAGAGATTGAAATGCTTCAGATTAAGCTTCAATACTTTAATGGCCTTTCCCAACTGATTTTCGGCGGTCTTCTCAGAAATACCCAAATGCGATGCCACTTGTTTGATGGAAAGGTGCCCTTGTCTGCTCATCTTAAAAATTTGCTGTCGTTTAGGAGGCAACTTTTCAATTTCCTTTTCGAGTGCAAGATTTAATTCATTTAGCAGAATACTTTCTTCTGTAGAGTTGTCGGTCAGCATGGAGGAATTCATCTGAACCTCAGCATAGTTTCTCCTTGACACTTCTTTTTCCAAGTGATTGATCACCTTGTATTTAACGGCTGTGAAAAGGTATGAAGACAATATCTCGATGTTCGCACTGTGCCTGTTCACCCAAAGAGAAGTGAAGATGTCCTGAACAATTTCCTCAGATGCCTCCCTGGACTGGACTCTTCTATAAGCAGCAGAATAAAGTCTTCTCCAATATCGCAGATAAATTTCCTCAAAAGCCCCGAGCTCTTGTTGCTTTAAGAGCTTTAATAATCCTTCATCGGAATATGCTTTAAAATTCTTCATCAAATGAGAAAGGTCTTAGGCGAAACTTACCTGAAAGTAAATAATTTTTTTTAAGAAAACGATTGCGTGTATTTATTTACTTCGCGTGAAGCCGGTAAAAAAAATAGAACGAAGGCGTGAAAACTTTTATTCTGTGACCTTGTTATACTTAATTGATCAATTATTTGTACCATGTTGGCGATACCACATTCGGGTATTGCTCGTTTGAGCAATCAGGAATTTGTTCGCTGTAGATCCATTATTACATTTGCCGAATAACCAACTTTAATACTATGAAAAGAAAAGCAACAGCGGTTTGGAAGGGTTCTGGAAAAGATGGTAATGGCCATCTCACTACGCAAAGCTCTATTCTCACTAAAACACAATACTCGGCCAGTTCGAGATTCGCTGAGGGCACCGGGACAAATCCTGAAGAGTTGATCGCTGCTGCGCACGCAGGTTGTTTTACCATGAAGTTAGGTTTTGTGTTGGGTGAGGCCGGCTTTACACCAAAGGAACTTACCACCGATTGTACAATTACCCTGGAGGAGGGAACAATTACCCAATCTCAACTTGTCTTAAAGGCCAAAGTGCCGGGCATTACAAAAGAAAAGTTCAATGCATGCGCCGACGATGCTAAGGCAAATTGTCCAGTATCAAAATTATTAAAAACCAATATCTCGCTGACCTCCACTCTTGAGGAGTCGTAGCTCGGTCGCATTTAATATTTTGACGAGAGAGACCTAATTATGAGTTTTTGTCAACAGGCAAAGCGGGAATTCATCCATTACATCGCGAAGAAATAAATTTTCGCCCACTGCAATTTGCTTATGCGTAAACTGATTTATCCACGTACCGGTAAGGTTTGCTGGAATCAGGACCGATTCCTGCGTCCACTCCTTTTCCTTTGCGACTGCAAGAGGAACGATGATTAGCATCCAGGCGTTCCGGTAATGCCTGGCGTAGGCGCATGCAACAGCCTCCCCAGGGGACACAGGCAAAGCTACATATTCACCGATATTAAAAAGTTCCTTGTGCATTCTTCTAAGGTTCAAAACCTTCCAGGTAACAAACAGTTTCTCCAGGCCCAGCCCCCGATGGTTAGCGAGAAATGATCGTAAGGCCGCAAAACCCTCCTTTTCTTTCAATTCGATCTGCATTAAATATTTCTGTCTGATGCTGTAGTCAACGGGGCGTCTATTGTCCGGATCAACATAACTTAAATCCCAAAGCTCGCAACCTTGATACACATCGGGGATGCCTGGGGCCGTAATCTTAATTAATACTTGGCCCAAGGCATTTGTACTAGCATACCCGACGAGTTTCTTGATAAATTGTACAGCCGATTGTAAAAAGGCCGAATCTTCTTTCAGAATATTTTTTATAAACTCTGTGCATCCGTTTTCATATGCTTCATTTGGTGCTTCCCAACTACTGTTTACTTTAGCCTCTCGAACAACCTTGATCAAGTATTCACGCAGTCGGGTTTCCCAGTTTTCAGATATTTTGAAATCTTCCGGAAAACCGCCAACGATAGATTGGTAAATAAAATATTCATCGTTTACAGTGGGCGCTCTTACCTCATCCAGCGATAAGGTCCAACTTTTATTCATCTCAAACCACCGCTGAACAGTTGTTATCCATGACTCAGGAATTTCACTCAACACGTTCAACCTGATTCTGACATCCTCACCCCTTTTGGTGTCGTGGGTCGCAGTTGCGTTCAGTGAAAGGGGTGTAGTCTGCTGCCTTAAAACCATTCGTGCATGAAATTCCCTTGTTGTAATTCCCAGCGTGGAAGGTGAGTCTCCAACCTCATCGTGAGAAATGAGCGGATTGTATATGTAGAAGGTCGTATCTTCGACGCCTTTGGCTGTGAGGGGTCCAGTAAACTGCATTAGTCTCTTCAGAAATGTTAGGATGTTTGCCTTCTGATATTCCACAGGCGACACAAGTAGGCCATGAACATGATCCAACGCAGCTGTATATGCAGGAATAAGCTGCTTAGCCTTTTGAAATGCTTCGGACATGATAACCAGGTCGGATCCTGTCAGCGGCAGACCTTCCGGGTATATTCTATATACGGGCAGTGACACCATAAGTGCACCCAAAACCTGCTTGATTGCACGGGGTTTAAAATCTGCATGAAGGCCTAGTTGACAGAAATACTCAACGAGATAGTCCCATTCACCCCCCATGTAGTTTTCTAACATCAATATTTTGTTTTCGACGACGAGCTCTCTATAGGCGGGTAACTGTGGAACCAGGCCCTTGTAAAATTTCACAAGTTGGCCTGCGCCTTTCCGGTCGGTGTAGAGCTGACTAACGTAGGCCAAAAACTCATAACCGCTTGTTCCCTGTAGGGACCAGTTGGGTGGCATGACCTCCTTAGCCTCCAATATTTTCTCAGCAATGATATAACATGTATCACCAAATAAGTCACGAAGCCTTCGAATGTAATGGGTTGGGTCAAACAGTCCATCAATATGGTCTATCCTAAAACCTTGAATGACATCTTCTGTGTATAGACTGTATAAGAAAGAATGATATTCACGAAATACCTGCGCATCTTCCATTCTCAGGCAGATTAACTGATTCACAGTGAAAAATCTTCTGTAGTTGATTTCAGCATCGGTCTTTTTCCAGTGTCCAAGAACATAGTGCTGACTATCCAACAACTTGAAGAGCTTCTCAACATGCGTATCATAGTCCTCGATAATGCTTCGAATGCTGTTCTCTTCAGACCGCGAAATCGAGTTGAACCATTGTGACTTGAGCCTTTGCCAGGTTTTTAACTCCGCTTTCGGCGCTGCTCCATTCCAAAATTGCTCCCACTCATGTTTCAGTTTTCCCACATCTCTGCTATCCGAGTCCGAAAACAATTGCTCGTACGCCCCAATCGATACCGGGTAACGTTGCGTGAAATATTCTATGACAAACCCTGCTTGTGAAAAATTCAACCGTACCTGTTTATTTCTAACACAGTCCTCCAGGCTGTCACCCAAAAACGGCACTAGCAGTTTGCCCTTCAACGCTGCCGACGGATGATTCCAATTTATATCGAAGTATTGATAATAGTTTGACAGCGGTCCTCGTTCCAATACATCCATTAGTCTGAGATTTGAACTATCAAATGCCATATGGTTTGGAACAATATCCTGCAACCAGGTCATTCCTTTCCTTCGCAGCATCGCAGCAATCGTTCTTAATTCTTCGATCGTGCCGATCTCAGGATCTATCACATGCGGATCTATAACGTCATAACCATGCTTGCTACCCTTAATCGACTTCAATATTGGTGCTGCATACACAGTTGATACTCCAAGCTGATGCAGGTAGTCTATTATACCGATGAAGTCATTGAACGTAAAATCCCTATTGAACTGTATCCGGTACGTGGCAGTTGGTATGTGCATTTTATTTACGACTCAAATATGATCACTGATTCCGGACTCATCACGATATGTTCCTCCGTACGCTGGAAGGCCGGATTTTCTTTGCGGTTTGCCTTCCAATGTGCTGCTGAAGAATCAAAAAACAATTTCAATCCGCTGATATCTTTATAACGAAAGCGGGAAACATTTTTTTCAAAGTTGAAGAAGATTAAAATATAGTCGGATTGAAAAGTGCGTTCCACACCCATAATTTTCCGATCGGGGATTTGAAAGACTTTAAGATCATTTCGCGAAGTTCCTTTCAATGCGACGCGTTGCTTGCGGAGTGAAATGAGGTAAGTATAGTAAGATAATAAGAGTGCATGTTCGCCGTTCAAGATATTCCACGATAGCTTACAACTCAGAAACGTTTCTACAGCTTGTGGATCCGGCACGTCTCCTTGCCAATTGAAATAAGAAAATTCTTTCTTTCTACCCTCTTGAACAATTCTTACAAGGGCCTCATCGGTATGGCTGATAAAATATTGAAAGGGGTTCTTTTCGCCATATTCCTCGCCCATAAACAACAACGGAACGTGTGGTGACAGCAATAGTGCCGCCGCTACCAGTTTTAGACCTTCAAACGAAAGTTGCTGGGTAAGCCGGTCTCCCAGTCGACGATTTCCGATCTGATCATGATTCTGAGAAAATGCGACAAACTGAGTATACGGATTATTTTTTGGCACAACCCCAAAGTGTTTTTTACGGTGCTTCGAATATTGCCCCGTATAAACATATGAATCCTGAAGCGATCTTATCAGATGATCCACTTCGCCAAAATCTTCGTAGTAGCCATCCACTTCACCTGTCACTAAGGAATGTAGTGCGTGATGAAATTCATCAAGCCATTGACCATCGAGCCCGTAACCACCCTTCGATACCGGCGTTATATACCGCGGATTGTTAAGATCGAATTCGGCAATTAGGATTTTTTTTCTTTTCGACCGGTTTTCTAATTCGTTTACGTTTTCGGCAAGTACTTCAAGAAAATGCCTGGCGCTAAAATCCCAGATTGCGTGAACCGCGTCGAGCCGCAATCCATCAACGTGAAACTCATCCAACCACATTAACGCATTTTGCCAATAGAAATGACGTACACCGTCACACCAAGCATCGTCGAAATTGATCGCTTTACCCCATCCCGTCTTATATTTATCAGTGAAGTAGGGTCCATATTCTGACAGGTAATTTCCTTCAGGGCCTTGATGGTTGTAGACTACATCCAGTATCACTGCGATGCCTCGGCTATGCGCCTCATTTACCAATTGCTTCAATCCGGCAGGCCCCCCGTAATCATGATGAGCAGCAAAGGGATAGACACCGTCATACCCCCAATTTCGGTTACCAGGAAATTGTGAAACGGGCATTAACTCAATTGTATTAATCCCCAACTCCTTTAAATAGTCGAGCTTATTGATGATGCCGAGAAAAGTTCCCTCATTAGAAAATGCTCCTACATGCAACTCATAGATAATCATTTCCGACACCTCGAGTCCTGTCCAAGACTCATCGGTCCACCTAAACGAAGTATCCACAACGGATGATGATCCATGCACGCCATGGGGCTGGTAACGTGATGCCGGGTCGGGAAATTTATCCTCACCATCCAGTCGGAATAAATAAGAGACACCATTTTGAATATTTTCCAGTGTGATAGTCCAATAGCCGTGATCATCGCATGTCATTTCATGAGATGCATCGTCGATTATTGTTTCCACTTTTTTACATTGCGGCGCCCACACTGTAAAAACACAACGGGAGCCCTCAATTATCTGTGCCCCTACTTTCGGGTAGGTATATGCCATCTTGTATGTGAATGTTTCGGGTAACCTCTAATCATAACAACATATCAGTTAACGTGTTGAAAAAGTCTCCCGATTTTTATGAATATTCAGGAAAAATGCATGCTTCCTTGTCTCGCTTTCTTCTAGATAACTACTCGACATTGAGCCGCTGAGAGCCATTCAATTCTGCTGCCAAGTGGCGCATTCAAAGCGCAAGACTTCATTCCGTGCCGGCGCGATGGCCCGAGCCAAATGCGGGTGGCCCGGCATGTGGGCGGAAGCCATGCCTACGCTAAAGCTCCAGCAGGCAGGCATATTTGGGTCTTGACTTTTTTGGTTCTTTTTGTGCCTGCCTGCGTGTAGCCGCTTGCGCCCGCTATAGCTTTAGCGCACGCGGTCGGCGAAGGCACGGTCAAGACAAAAAGAACATAAATGTT
>JAICGJ010000068.1 GCA_025923195.1 Chryseolinea sp. | reverse complement strand
TAATATCAATCATCTATACAGGCTTATTGTTTATTTTAGAGCACCATCAACATCGTTAATTCGATTCCCGATCTATGAAGAAAAACATTTTATTAATTCTATTAATTCTATTGATTCCCATGCTTCTAGTTCTATCACCAGACGCGAGGGCGCAGCACGCGGGAATCGACAAAGACATCACCCGGTACCGCAAAGGAGAATTGATAGTAAAAGCAAAAAGAGGTGACCAGGTCACGATAGAACAGATGCGCCATGAATTCTGGTTTGGATGCGCCATCAGCAATGGTTTCATCGATGGCTCGATGTCAGAGAACGACAGGCGACAATATGAAGAAAAGTTTCTCAAGAATTTTAATTCGGCAGTGACCGAAAACGCCGTGAAGTGGTTGAGCATGGAGCGTGAGCAGGGACAGGTGAACTACGCCACCGTTGATGGCATGCTGGCCTGGGCCGAAAAAAATAACATTCCCCTTCGCGGTCACAATTTGTTTTGGGGCATCCACAAGTTCGTACAACCGTGGCTGCAAGAGATGAATGACGACGAGCTCCGGCAGACTCTCCAGAAAAGAGCTGAAACAGTAACCAAACGGTACCGAGGCAGGTTCGCGGAATATGATCTCAACAACGAGATGGTCCATGGCAATTTTTACGAGGAGCGGCTCGGACCAGAGATCACCAAACAAATGGCGCAGTGGGCTCATAACGGTGACCCTACAGCAAAACTGTATCTGAACGACTATGATATTCTTACCGGAAACAAGCTTCCGGAATACATGGCTCAGATTCGGAAGCTTTTGGCGCAGGGCGTACCGATCGCCGGCATCGGGGTCCAGGGACATTTGCATACCGACACCTTTGATCGCGGCGAGCTCAAGCGCGCGTTGGATTCGCTTGCCGTCTTCAAGCTGCCTATCCGCATAACAGAGTTTAATATGCCGGGACAGCGCTCAAAATATCACCGCGAAAAAATCCCGACGATGACACCCGAAGAAGAAGCATTGAAGGCAAAGGAAATGGTTGATTATTACAAAATATGCTTCGCCCACCCTTCTGTGGAGGGGATTCTGATGTGGGGATTTTGGGAGGGAGCCAACTGGATACCTGTTTCGTCGCTTTATAAACGTGACTGGTCCCCCACTCCTGCCGCAGAGGCTTATGAAAATCTGATCTTCAAAACCTGGTGGACAAATTTTTCCGGCGAAGTGCGCCGTTCGGGCACTCTCTCAATATCCGCTTTTTACGGTAAATACAAAGTGACTGTTAACGGAAAATCAAAAGAGGTTGCATTGGAGAAGAAGAATGGGAAACTAGTGGTGGATTTTACGAACTAGGCAGGAACAGCATACAGCCTAGAGCATATGGCCATCTAGTGAGACCTGCCATCGGCAATTAGCCACACTCTGGCCCGCATTGTAAAAACGTAATCAGAACGATATTTGAAGGAGTACAACTTCTAATATGAAAATGCATGTGTTATTTATTCAGGGCGGAGGTGGTAAAGAAGACTATGGCGCCGATGCTAAGCTTGTCAACTCTTTACGTGAAAGCTTAGGAAAAGATTATACAGTACATTATCCTCTCATGCCTGATGAATCCTCTCCGGACTTCGGAAGGAAAAAACAGATCGCCAAGGAAATTTCATTGATCAAAGACGAAATCTTTTTGGTAGGTCACTCGCTGGGCGCTTCGATGCTCCTGAATTATCTTTCGCAAAATGAAGTAAAGAAAAATATCAAAGGAGTTTTTCTCATCTCTACACCATTTTGGAGCGGCGATGAGGATTGGATACAGGGCCTTAAGCTGCCCAAAGATTTTCCAGGCAAGCTGCCAATAAATGTTCCGATTTTTCTTTACCATTGTCGCGACGACGAAGTAGTACCCTTCGATCACCTCTTGCTATACGCGCAAGCGTTACCACAAGCATCAGTCCGTGAGATTGCAAGGGGTGGTCATCAACTTAACAACGATCTATCTTTCGTAGCAAAAGAAATTAAGTCATTATGAAAATCAAGGCTTATGCAATTAAAACGAAAGGCGGAAGTCCAGAGTCTTTTTACTACGAAAGAACGTTGGGTAAACAAGACGTTTTAGTTAGGATCACTCATTGTAGTATTGCGAGAGGAGACGTTCAAATTATAAATAATGAGTGGGGTGATACAAAATTTCCTTTAGTTCCAGGTCATGAAATTGTCGGCATAGTTGAAGAGACTGGTTTAGACGTCGTTGGGTTGAAAAAAGGAGATCGTGTTGGTGTTGGTTATCAGCAAGAAGCCTGCTTTCAGTGTGAATTTTGTAGAGAAGGTAACGAGCAATTTTGTCCGAAACAGAAAGTTATTGCCGTTGACTCGTATGGAGGTTTGGCAGAGCATATGGTGGTTGATGGTCGATTTGCTTTCAAACTCCCGCCTGAGCTTGACTCTGCGAAATCAACTCCCTTAATGTCATCAGGACTTACTGTGTACTCAGCGATCGTTGGAGCGAGATTACCAAACAATTCGAGAGTAGGTGTGTTGGGTATTGGCGGGTTGGGCTACCTGGCGATCCAATTCCTTCAAAATATGGGACACAAGACTGCAGCATTCACTCACTCACCGAAGAAAAAAGAGATGATCGATAACCTGGGAGCGGAATACGTGGACAGCTCTAATGTAAATGAATCAACGACAAGCACTAGAACATTTGATTTTATTATCTCAACCTTGAACGTTGGGTTTGAGCTCGACACATATATAAAAATGCTGAGACCAAAAGGAAAATTTTGTTTGGTCGCCCAGCCATTGAATAAGGTCGAATTTACTGCTGGTTTACTGTATGATTACGCTCAGCGAACTATTTATGGGAATTATACGGGCAGTCGAAAGGATATGGTGGAAATGTTAGGTTTTTCGGCGAAGCATAACGTTGAAAGTACTGTTGACATTCTGCCATTCTCTAAAATGAAAGAAGCAATTGAGAGGGTTAAAAGAGGAGAGTTTCCAATGAGGCTAGTATTGGAAAATCAAATATGAGATGCAATCACAGGAAAAAATCATAAAATGCTACAATGAAACAGCTGAAAATTATGCAGCCGAGCGCATTGACGAACTTTCCAAAAAACCCTTCGATCGATTGTTATTGAATAAGTTTGCAACCATTAACAAAGACAAGGGGCTATGCGCCGACATTGGCTGCGGACCAGGCCAGACAACACGATTCCTATACCAGCAAGGCCTAAGAGATATTGTAGGTATTGACATCTCCTCCGGCATGATTGATGCTGCGCGGAAATACTCTCCGAAAATCAAATTTGAAACGGGAGACCTTCTAAAACTGTCGTACGCATCAAACTATTTTGGGAGTGTACTCGCATTCTATGCGATTGTGCATTTCACTTATAATCAAGTCAAGATTGCTTTTAGTGAAGTAAGCAGGGTGTTGAAAAAAGGAGGGCAATTTTTATTTTCCTTTCACGTCGGGAAAGAGATAGTTCACTTTGATAAGGCTAAGGACATCCATGTGGATATCGATCTGTACTTCTTTCAAACAGAAGAGATATTAAAATTGCTCGATGAAACTGGATTTCGAATTATAGACGCGTTAGAACGATATCCGTACAAAGACGCAGAGTACCCAACTAAACGGGCGTACATTTGGGCTGAAAAGAAATGAAATAAAAAGCTGACAGGCGTCGGCCGGGAACACCTCACATTGAATTGTCGACTAATTCTTAAATGGGCAAACAAAAGAAAGAGTTAACAAACAGAAAGTTAAGGGCTGGTTACATATTTATTTTTACCTTCGGCGCCCTTGGCGTCGCAAGCAATTTTCAGAAAGAGACAAGTATGACAAAAACATTTTTGCAGGCCGAGTGGAGGAAGTTGGCTATGGCTAACTATTCAATTGACAGGGGAATACTTCGCAAATATTTGCCGAATAAGACTGAAATCGATTTATGGAATGACATCTGCTACGTTAGCTTGGTGGGATTTATGTTTAACGGCACAAAAGTTAAGGGGCTTAAGATACCATTCCATTCAAATTTTCAAGAAGTGAATCTTAGATTTTACGTTCGATACAACGACAAGGGTGAATGCAAACGCGGAGTCGTCTTCATCAAGGAAATTGTGCCTAAACCTGCTTTGACTTTTGTAGCAAACACCGTCTACAAAGAGAATTACGAGACAATGCCCATGCGTCATTCCTGGACCACATCAGACAATATCCTGACAGTTGAATATCAGTGGAGAAAAGAGCGATGGAATTCGATGAAAGTCACTGCCGACAACAATGCAAGCTTAGTACCGGTCGGCAGTGAGGAAGAATTCATAACCGAACATTATTGGGGATACACGAAAATTTCAAATGAAACAACATCTGAGTATGGCGTTGAGCATCCACGATGGGAGGTTTACCCGACCAAGGACCACCTGATAGATGTGGACTTCGGAAATATTTACGGACAAGACTTTAGTTTCTTAGCCTCTGAGAAACCAAGATCAATATTTTTGGCCGAAGGTTCGGTAATAAAGGTAAAGCATGGTCGACTAATTTGATAGCTACAGAAACTGATAGGACATAAGGATGAAAGCAATCGTCTATACAAAATACGGTACACCTGATGTTCTCGAGTTAAAAGAGGTGGACAAACCCATTCCAAAGGACGACGAGGTACTGATAAAAGTTTATGCTGCATCACTCAATGATTGGGACTGGGGCCTGGTTCAAGGCGATATCATCAATCGCATGTTAAATGGTTTTGTTAAGCCGAAAATTCAAACCGTTGGCTCTGACATTGCAGGACGAGTTGAAGCCGTCGGCAAAAACGTGCGAAAGTTTAAGCCAGGAAATGAAGTTTACGGCGACCTGAGCGGAACCTGGGGAGGCTTCGCCGAGTACGTCTGCGCGCGCGAAAATGCATTAGCCCTTAAGCCTGTCAGCATGACCTTTGAGGAAGCAGCCTCAATTCCGCAGGCAGCTATGCTTGCTGTACAAGGTCTGCTTGATAAGGGAAAGATTCAAAGAGGGCAAAAGCTTTTGATCAATGGTGCGGGTGGCGGTGTTGGTACCTTTGGTGTGCAGATTGCCAAGCTATGGAAAGCTGAGGTGACAGGGGTAGATAGCGCTGGAAAGCTGGACATGATGCGCTCCCTAGGATTTGATCACGTCATCGATTATGCAGAGGAAGATTTCACCAAGACCGGACAACAATATGATTTGATTCTTGATGCAAAAACGAATCGTTCGATATTTAATTATCTCCGCGCATTACGTCCTAACGGAACTTATGTAAGCGTAGGTGGTTCCATTATGCGCCTTCTCCAGGCCTTCATCCTCGGACCGTTGATTTCAATGATTAGCAAAAAGAAGATCCTGATAGTAGCTTTGAAGCCTAACAAGGATTTGATTTATATGAATGATTTGTTCGAAGCCGGCAAGATCAAGTGTGTAATGGATGGACCCTACGAGTTAGAAGAGGTTCCAAACGCGTTCCGGCTTTTTGGTAAGGGACTTCACAAAGGAAAAGTAGTAATCACGGTGGAGCACCATTACGATTAGCCAGTCAAATACATTCTTCTTTACAAGCCAACCCTACCTGGCGTTCTCACGTCTGAACTGGTATAGAGAAAGGCGACACAATGCCAACAGGTCAGCCAGGAGGAATTAAAATAGTTTGAAATATTACTATCTTCATTCGACAGGAATTGCTCTTAAAACGTGCTACACATGATCACTGTAAAGTCAACATTATACATTATTCTTCCATTGGCGTTAATCATATCGACTTCGTGTTCCAAGGTAAGTGTTGAAACTGCGGACAACTTTGAAGTCGTTGAATTGCCGGACGGTTCCATTGCCTATCTGAATCATAACAGTGCAATTGAATATGATGATGAATTTAGCCCAAGAATAGTGCAGATTGAAGGTGAAGTTTTTCTTAGCGTTACAGCGGATAGAACTTCTTTTGCTGCTAAGACAGATCTTGGAGTGATCACCGTGCTTGGTACAGAATTCAATGTAAAGTCAGATGCAAAAGAAATAGAGGTAGAGGTGGAAGAAGGTATTGTGGAGCTGAAGACGAAAATACACAGCGATAAAGTTAGACGTGGTGAAACTGCAGTATATAAGAAAGTTGAAAATGAAATTCAGAAAGGGAAAGCGGAATTCAAATTCAGGGCGTGGATGAGTGACCTCAAGAGAGAATTTAAGAGATTGGGAAAAGAAATTAAGAGTCATTCAAAAGAGATAGGCAAGGAATCAAAAGAGGCAGGCAAAGAAATCAAAGAAGAATTAAAAAAGCTCAAAATAAAGTGACCCTCTGTCGAATCACCCTTCATTCAAATCGTGGTTTAACAATCACTGATAAACAACAAGGCGTTGTAGTTTAGTGTTATAGCGACATACAAAGCAAATGCGTGAAAAAATCCCCAACAAAGACCATCTATTTTATAACGGGTGCTTCGGGGGTTGGGAAAACTACATTGGTTGAGAACTTAATGAAAAAGCACGCAAACAAACACTGGTCATTTGTACATTTTGATACAATAGGAGTTCCATCCTCAGCGGAAATGGAAAGAGATTTTGGTTCGCCCCCGGCATGGCAAAAGGCTAAAACCGTCGAATGGATCGGTAAACTGGTGAATGACTATCAAAGCGAAAGGATCTTTTTTGAAGGTCAAGTTAATCTGCAATTTATAGTCGAAGGCTTTACAAAACACAATTTTGAAAATTATCGAATTATCTTGGTGGACTGCAGTGAAAAGGAGATGGAACGCAGACTTACCGTTGGAAGGTCACAACCGGAGCTGTTAACAGAGCCAATGAAAAACTGGCTGCAATACTTACGAGGGCAGGCCAGGGAGTCAGGAGTGCCGATTCTCGATACAACGATTCTTTCACCTGAGGAGATGGTCAAAGGATTCGAAAACGCGATTGGCCTGTAGATACTAACTACTCCTAAGAATTCGACGGAGTACGCACCCGCCGTCTCCGCAGAGTCTCCCGTCTCGGGGACTCTGTCGGCCTGCTTTTAGATAAAAATTCACAACGGTCGTATGAAGCACTGAACAATGTAGCGTCCCTTACCGGAGACGTTGCTGCGACTGCCTCCGCCCGATAGGGAGTGCGAAGTTTTGCTAACTACCATCGGTGATTCTCGACGAAGCACCCAACTCGCCGTCCCCGCAGAGTCTCCCGTCTCGGGGACTCTGACGGACATCCGAATCGTTGATAAAACTTCAACGACATTGGCTACAATGCATTGAGTAGCATTCTAATTGCGGAGTGAGATTTAGTTCTTAACTTTATCTTGAAAATGTTAGCTGCATTGGGCAGATTTGAGTAGGTCGGCTTGACATTCCTCGTCATCTACTAACGGACCCCGACAATGAGAATCTTAATTATTGTCTTCGGCATATTTTCGACTTCCCTTCATGGTCAAGACGCAAGAGAAATATTAAGGAATTACCTGGATACGGTATCAAACGGCAATATTGATAACTGGAATCAGATAAAGTCTATCTATACTGAAAGCGAATCGCTATATACCCAGCAGAGCTTCGACCAGAAGGTCGATTTACTAAAAAAAGACAAGGCAAATTTTTCGAAAATGTTTATTGTCTTTCCGTATAATCATAAACATGAACTGTACGAGGATTCTTCCTTTACAAAACTATCAAGCACATTCTATTTTCTAGAGGACAGAACAATTATCCTGATGGGCAATATGCCTCCCATCATAAAAAATCAGCCTTTCGAGCGCGATGAATTCTTTTCGAACCACCTTCCCGTAGAAATCTGGAAACTGATGGTTAAAAGTGAATCTGTAGAGTTGTTGGGAATTAAAGAATTTCCCACAGAGGAACTTGAATGTTATGAAATAAAGATGATTACTGAGGGACGTAACTACTATCTATACATCAATCCAAAGACATTTCTTCTTGAGTACTGGAACCGTAGTGGCGATCCGTCGCTTCTTACCAAATTCTATAACTATAAAAAAGTTGAAGACCTTCTGATGCCAATGTCCCACTGTTCAACGAGACATGGACTTGTTTATTATTGGAACAATACACGAAGAATTGAAATCAATGTCGATATTGATCCGGAAATCTTTAACTACAAGAAGAAGTAAATTCTCATTAATTATGATAGATGTAAGGATTAATGTCATTCACTTACCATCCTTGTGAACAATGTCTCTATCCTCCAAAAATAAAATGAAATCGGTCTTGCTTACAACCCTCATCCTTTGCCTCATAAGTTGTGACAAACAAACCCACTCGGAGAAAACAACCGAGTCCAACGATCTGGAGACAATAATTCGTGAATTTGAAAACGACCTTAGAAGCGACCTAATCAAAGACAGCCTGGATGGAAGTATTTCCGCAGCAATTGTTAGCAAAGATAAAGTCATTTGGTCCAAGGCCTTTGGATATGCTAACCGAGAAAAGAAGATTCCGGCCGACACGGCAACAATCTATCGCGCTGGGTCAATTTCAAAATCCTTCACAGCGTTCTTAATGATGCAACTGATAGATGATGGAATACTTAAATTAAATGACCCCGTCGAATTATATCTGCCAGAAATTAGAAACCTGCTGGGATATTCCGACACCACTAAAATTACCTTTTTGCAATTGGCCAGCCACACAGCAGGATTGTGCAGAGAACCACAGCTCGAGAATGCTGATTCAGGCTCGATTAATTTCTGGGAGCAAAAGATATTAGCTTCGATCCCAACAACATACTTTATCAATAAACCAGGGACAAAGTACGGTTACTCCAATATCGGTTTCGGTATCCTGGGGCTGGCCCTGTCGCGAGCTGCCGACAAACCCTTTATGCAGATGGTCCAGGAGAAAATCTTTATTCCACTGAAGATGAATCAAAGTTTTTACGTGATTCCAGATGACTCTAATGAAAGATTAGCAGTTGGAATGGAAGGTGGGCCGTCAGGAACAATTGACCTGGAATCGCCTAATGCACAACATTTAGGCCGCGGGTACAAGGTCCCCAACGGTGGGATTTACTCAACACCAAATGACTTAGCTAAATTCATGATAAACAATTTGGGGTATAGCCATGACGTTAGCCAAGAAAGCCTGGAGCTCATGCAGACTGATCAGTGTCCAGAGCCAAATAAATATGGAATCGGCTTCATGGTATTTAACAATGATCAGGTGAGCATCGTAGGACACAATGGAAAAGTTTCGGGTTATACAGCTCAGTTCGCATTTGAAAAGAAGAGCAAGTATGGTGTTATTTTAATGCGCAATTACGCGTGGGGAGCGACAGACCTGGACAAAGTTTCTTTTATTTTATTGAGTAAATTAACGCAGTTGAAAAAATAGTCTTGCCCAAAAATCTTCTATTTAGAAGCCGAAAAAAAAGTTATGGATCAAACAAATAGCAACGAAACCCCCTTTGGAAGGCGGAAATTTTTATCTTCAGTCACCAGCCTTGTTGGCACGTCCATGGTGATGACTTTGCCTGGCATCACCGTAGCAAAAAATGCGGGGCAGTCTCTCACCGTGAAACAAGTGATCGATACCATACTAAAAGAAATTCCAGAAGCACCATTTCCGAAAACAGTAGATCAGCTAAGGACCGGCACATTGGAACAGGTGGTAACCGGCATCGTAACGACGATGTTCCCAACGCTTGAGGTAATTGAAAGAACTGCTAAGGCCGGCGCTAATTTAATCATCGCTCACGAAACGCCCTTTTATAATAATCAAGACGAAACTGACTGGCTGCAAGAAGACGATGCATACCGTTACAAAATTCAATTGTTAGAGAAACACAAGGTTGCCATATGGCGCTTTCACGACTACTGGCATTCCCACAAACCAGACGGAATTATCATGGGCAACTTGATAAAACTTGGATGGGAGAAGTTCTACGACACCAACAGCCCCAGGCTGCTTACGCTACCCAACCCAATGTCATTGCAATCGATAGTGACTCTCGCTAAACAAAAATTGGTTATTCCAAGCGTGCGTGTTATTGGTGACGTAAATCAGAATTGTAGTACAATCTACATGGCATTTGGTTATATGGATAGCAAAAGGCAAATAGCCGCTATTCAAGAGTTCAAACCAGATCTGATCCTTAGCGGCGAAACCAGGGAATGGGAAACTGTGGAAAGGGTGAGGGATGGGAGACAAATGGGACAAAAGACTTCTTTATTGGTGCTGAGTCATGCTGTGAGCGAAGAAGCTGGTATGGAGTACGCTGCTAAATGGTTGCAGCCGAAAATTCCGGGAGTCAAGATAACGCACATTCCTTCTACCAATCCTTTCACTTTTTTATGATCTTTCAGTCGTATTAGATTTGCAAATTGGTCATGAGAAAGGTAATACTAGGACTGGCGGTGAGTCTGGATGGTTTTATTGAAGGACCTAACGGGGAATACGATTGGTGCCTCACAGATCAGGACTATGGAATGTCCGATTTCTTTAAACGCATTGACAGCATTTTTATTGGCAGAAAGTCGTACGAACTCTCTCTAACCATGGGAGATGCCGAAATGCCTGGATTCCCCAAGCTCAAGGAATATGTTTTTTCAAATACACTCCATGACGTGAGACCCGGATCGGTGCTGGTGGGAAAAAATGTAGAGAACGAAGTAAAACGAATAAAAGAGGAGCCTGGAAAGGACATCTGGTTGTTTGGCGGAGCCAGTCTGACTACTTCGATGCTGAACTTGAACCTGGTTGATGAAATAGGATTGGCAGTCCACCCTGTTATTCTTGGAGGCGGAAAGTCGCTATTTCATGATATCACCAAAAGAATCGAACTCAAGCTGGCCGACGCAAAGACTTATTCAAGTGGGCTGGTTTCATTAACCTATAATCTGAAATAAACGACTGCCTGTTCAGACTTTCGAAATATTTGTAATTACCCAGAACCGGGTCTGCTATGTTCTACGTAGTTGGTATCGCCGTAACATTATTCCTTGCTACGATCCTAATCAGTAAAAGGGGTAAGACTGAAGCCGACAAGATTTTAGCTTTATGGTTGGTAGTTATAGGTCTGCACCTGACTTCGTTCTATCTATTCATCACAGGCAAGAACCTTACATTCCCGTATCTGCTGGGACTTGAGCTACCATTTCCATTATTGCATGGGCCCTTCCTGTATCTGTATACTGCATCGGTCACAAACCAACGGCGCGCATGGAACTTGAGAATGTTGCACTTTGTGCCTTTTTTCCTCTCGTATATACTATTTATGCCATTCATATTGTCTCCAGCGGAGGAAAAGGTATTTGTCTATCAAAATGAAGGGCGAGGCTATGAGTCCACCACGACTGTTTCATTTATTTTCATTATCATTTCTGGTATTGTATATGTTACACTTTCATTATGGTTGCTCGCTAAGCACAAGCGAAAGATCCGCGATCAGTTTTCATTTGCAGAAAGGATAAATCTGGCCTGGCTTCGGTATCTGATTTATGGGATCGGCGTGATTTGGGTCGTCGTTATTTTTAGTGACGATCGCGCCATTTACAGCACGGTGGTGGTCTTTGTCATCTTGCTCGGATACTTTGGTATCAAGCAGGTGGGAATATTTACCCAGAAGTTGCCGGGACCTTCGCAGATTGAGAAAGCCAAAGACATTGAAAATCCCCTCCCTACTTCAAAAACGCCTCCAGACTCATTGATTAATGTGGAAGCCACAACCGGTGGAGAGTCTCAAAAATCAAAGTATTTGAAATCAAGTTTGAATGCGACCTCGGCGGAAAATATTCACCAGGTGCTTACCGAGTTGATGCGCGAAAAAAAGCCATATACCAATCCCGAATTGACCCTGGCAGAATTGGCCGAGGCTTTGAATGTTAACCGTAACAATCTTTCGCAAGTGATCAATACATACGAGCAAAAAAATTTCTACGATTACATAAATCAAAAGCGCGTCGAGGAATTTAAGCGGGTTGCGTCTCTCCCCGAAAATCAGAAGTACACATTGTTAGGATTAGCCAACGACTGCGGTTTCAATTCCAAGACGTCATTTAACCGCAATTTCAAAAATGCAACCGGCCTTTCGCCCACGGAGTATCTCAAACAAGCTAACATCCTCTTGGCGCCATAACGGTCAGTCAAGACCTGGAACCCATCACTCAAAATATTCGATCCGGCTCGAATCAACAGGTTTCATCTTATAGGGTGAACCGATGTTGTGCCAACCATAAGCTCTTGCGGTCCGATTAATCAACCAAAAAAACAACTATGAAAAATTCAACATCTATTCTCATGCTACTATTGCTCTCCGTACTGTTTTTTTGGGGTTGTGAGCAAGAACTCTTGATCAATGAGTCGGGAAACCTTGTGCCGAAAACTGTTGACGAGGACCCAAGCCTGCCTTCTATTCGCGTGAATGGAGCGCAATTCCATTCGGAGGCTATCGGCAACCCTACAGACCCGATGATTGTGGTACTTCATGGCGGGCCCGGCGCCGACTACCGTCACCTATTGAACTGCAAGGAATTGGCGGACAACGGATACTACGTTGTATTCTATGATCAGCGCGGTGCCGGATTATCACAGCGGTTCCCCTACTCCTTTTATACAATGCAAGTCTTGTATGATGACTTAAGAGCTATAATTGCCAATTATCGTCATTCACCAACTCAACAGATATTTTTATTGGGTCATTCCTGGGGTGCAATGTTAGCTACAGCCTACATCAATCAGTATCCCAGTGAAATTGCAGGTGCCATCATTGCAGAACCCGGAGGGCTGAAATGGGATGATGTCGAAGACTACTTGTCTCGTTCCAGGGACTTCCGACTTTTCAGCGAGGGATTGAACGACGCCGTTTTTATGGAGCAATTTATTACTGGCCGCCAAAACGATCATGCCATTGTGGATTATAAATATGAACTATGGGCAGCAGCTGACGAACAAGAGGACAGCCCCACCGGCAACGAAGGACGACTGCCTTATTGGAGAAGCGGTGCCGCAACGTCTATGGCGTACATGGATCTCGCAGAAAAACAAAAACCAGACTGGACAACCAATTTAAGCCAATATCAAACTAAAGTATTGTTCATCTACAGCGAGAACAATAAGGCCTATGGCTTGGCCCATGCGCAAAAAGTGTCTTCCGCTTATCCAAACGTTGAACTTTTCGAAACACTCGGCGCCGGTCACGATATGCTTTCATTCCCTACTGGATGGAATAATACTTACCCAACTATGTTGACTTACCTGAATTCCTTAAAATAACTCTTATGAAACATATCAAGATATTCCTTCTTGCAATCATCGTATTGACGCTTGCAAAAAACGAGTCCTTGTCCCAAACTTTGAATTGGGAAAGTCTCAGGCCTGAACAAAGACATATATTGAATGTGAATGCCGGATTTGACTATGCATTCACGTATGGAATTGGATACGGGTATCAATTAAGAAGCAAATTGCCCATTGTACTTAACATCGAACACTCACAACCAGCGGGTGACAAGGTTTTCGACGATTTTAAAACAAAAATTGGTGGCCAGATCCGCGTATATCAGGTTAATAATTTTCATTTCACTGCCAAGGTACATGGTATATTCAGGCGATTTGAAAACCCTTATGTCCGTATGTTGAACTTTGGAAGCGACATGTCAGCCATCGTGGGTTATTATAAGCCAAAATGGTTCGTCGCCGGTGAATTCGGTTTTGACAAAGCCATTGTTACTCACTTTAAACATTCCCATCTATCGAGGGAAAATTTTCCAGGCGTGAAGGATGGATGGTACGAACCTGCAACGGGTGGGAATTTTCACTATGGTTTGCAAACCGCGCTTTCGTTTGAGAAAAGTGATATCACATTGAAGGTTGGAAAAGTGGTACAGCAGGACTTCGAAACGAACTCGACTGTTCCATATTACTTTCAAATTGGTTACAATAGAAAATTTTAGTAAGTGCATTAAGCGCAAAGACGCTGCGACGCTGAGGCTGCCGGCACCTGGCCGGCAGCTAGTTAAAGTAGAATAATTTTCCTTCTCAGGTCCTTGCTTCTCTACAACTAAACAATAGTCTTTGATCCAAGAGCTTTATATGTCACTTGGGACATCGTGCCGCATTCCTCAGTGATCTCCGCGTGCATTCCTTAGCGCTTTCTCTGCGTTTTGCATTTTTGTTCCATACACTTGACCGATTCGTAACTATAAAACGTGCGTGAATCCTACAACCTTGCAGTACGTTTATATTTAAGCGGCAGACATTTATTGTCCCTGAGCAAGATTAAAAGTCTTGTAACGATATTACTATTGTACATTAAAACTGGGTATCATACGTTGTGAAATAGAAACAAACTTATGGCGGCTGAGAATTTCAAATTAGACAACCCGGTCTGGTATTCACTTAAGGAAACGCATCAACAGCATGCAATTGAATCCGAAGCCATGAGATTCTATCACCCGGACTACTGCCCGTTCGGCGGTTTTGTGAATTCTGATAAGACCGTTGCTAGCATTGACACATACACAGATCTCACAAACAGCTTTTACGTCGTTGGTAACAAACCAACGTTTAGCGACCGGATAACCCTAACGAAAGAATTGGTTTGTTATCAGATGCTTCTTGACGAAAAGACAGAAGTTGAGATAAGTGATCCCATTACCACCCTCCAAACAATTCAACATAAGGCTGACCTCTTTGCACTGGTGAATTTAGTTCAACCAGGTTACTTTAAGAACAAAACGTCGGAGCTGGGAAGCTACTATGGAATTTATCGCGATGATGAACTCATTGCGGTGACAGGCGAGCGAATGAAAATGAATGCATTTACTGAAGTTAGCGCCGTGGTGACACATCCCAACCATACTGGAAGAGGTTATGCTAAACAATTAGTAGCGCATACTACCAATAAGATATTTGCTGAAAACAAGCTTCCTTATTTACACGTAGCGGCAATCAATACTGCTGCCATAAAACTTTATGAAAAACTTGGATTCAAGACCCGGCGAAAAATCGCCTTTTGGAATTTGAGGAAAAAAGAGGATCACAAACCGTAAAACCAAAAAATCTTAACGATTTCAACGCGACCGATTATATGATCCTTAAAATTATGAAACTTGTGGTCGTTTACTTTTGTCTTTTGGGGCTTGTCGGATCTATTATTTTCTTACAAGAGTTTATACCTCCTGACTCTGACGAACTATCAATAGAACGCGTTCGCCAACAGAACCTGGTTGGCGACTTTATTTATCCCTCTACAGAAAACAATCTACCCGTAATTGTATTTTTGGGCGGATCCAGCGGCGGAATAAATCACGAGGCAGAGTTAAAATCGTTGGCGCTAAATGGCTACGCAATTTTTTCATTGGCCTATTTTAAAGAAGATGGGTTACCAAATAAACTGGAAAATATACCACTTGAATATTTTGAGACCGCGTTTAACTGGTTAAAGAATAAAAAGCAAATTGACTTCAGCAAACTCCTTTTGTTGGGCGTTTCCAGGGGAGCCGAGCTAGCATTGCTGCTTGGTTCGCATTATCCACAAGTAAAGGGCGTAATCGCCTATTCTCCAAGCTGCTTTGTGCTGCCAAATGCCACAGAAATTGGCGAAGATACATTGATCGCCTCATGGACATTTCGTGATAAGCCAATTCCTTTTGCACGCATCCACCGATTTGACGAAAGCGGTCGGGTTAGCATTAACTACAAGAAGTATATCGAACCGTTGCTTGAAGAAAGAAAAGGAACTGAAGATTATATTATTAAAGTAGAGAAGATAAATGGTCCTGTCCTTCTAATTTCAGGTGGACAGGATTTGGTTTGGCCGTCGAGCAAAATGGCGTTGAGAATCGAGGAACGCTTAAAAGAAAAAGGATTCTCATACAAATTTGAGAATGTTACTTTTGAGCACGGCGGCCATGACCTGCTCATGTTTAAGAATTGCTATCCGATCTTTTCAAGTATTCTTTTCAGGAGGATCAATTTAAATATCAGAGGACATCAGTACGAATTCAATCTAGGGGGTACACGATGGGGAGTAATTAACTCAAAAGTGCAATCTCGAATTAATACGCTAGAATTTCTGTATTCGTTTAAGAATGCGGATTGATCCAACTGCCGGTATCGTAACATTGTAAATAACCTCAAATATTAATTCACCATACTTTGACTAATTTATTCTGGAGGGTTCGTCGAACAATCACAAAAAATGCAACTATTCAGTTGACCGACTGAACAACCTTTGTCACAGCGTCATCTCCAAGTATTGCATAAGATGGCCTGGGAAATTTTTCGTTGAAGACCTTCAAAGTTTCAGGTGGCTCAACGGTGACGAAGTCTTCACTAATTGCGCCGCTGGAATCGGTGATCTCTTTTAAAGACAGACTCAGATGTCGTGCCAGGAACGGATACGCTGCTTTTCGTTTGCTTATGCCGTAATCATGTCCCTCATTAATTAAGTGAACATTCTCAATATTATTTTCTTTGTCGTATAACCGGTAGACATTTTTTATATAAGGAAATTCAACTTCAGGGGTATGTTTAGTCCAGTCTTTACCATCCGAAATAAGGAGCATGGGTCTGGGAGCTGCCAGCGCAGCGATTTCCACGTTGCTAGTTTGATGGTCTTTGCTTTTGTGAATAGGCATTCCGCTTTCGCAGATACATCCTCCGAAAAAATAGGAAGAGACCATCACCACCGGAACCGACACTGTTATGCGTTTGTCCAGCGCCGTTAGCAAAAAAGATTGTGTCCCGCCACCGGATTCTCCTGTAACGCCAATGCGTGTGGGGTCGACGTTATCCAGTGTCAGCAGAAAATCGACAGCACGGATACTATTGATGGTCTGAAGTTTCGCTGCATAAGGATGCTTATGTTCACATTGGTTCGACTCGCCGTATCCGATCATATCATAGGCCAGCACGATGGCCCCCATCCTGGCGAGCGAAGCGCAACGCTTCTGAACGTACTCCTGAAATCTCGGATTTTTACCGTGCCCATGAGGGGCAAGGATGGCTGCGTATGAAGGGAAATTTTTTGTTGGTCTATAAAGGTTGCCAGTAACAAAAATTCCCGGTAGGCTTTCAAAAGCAATGTTCTCTACAGTATAACCCTCGTAAGTTCTTTTGCTATGTACGATAGGCTTCAAAGGAGTGCTGAATGAAGTGGTTGTAAGGCGCATTCCCTTCAGAATTCCCTGTCTTATCACCGATGCCCTTTGTTCCCACCCGGCTATGTCATGGTAAGTCGAGGCAAACTTCTGCAACGAAATTTTTCCCTCCTCTTCGGTAAAATGGTTTCCACGGCAAAGCATAGTGGTGTCTATGGGCTGCGCTGGAAGAACAATACAGATTTTTAGAAAAATACAGATTACTAATAACCGTCGAATGGATAGAGTTTGCATACCTAGGCAAAAATAGAGGAAAAACTAAAAGCGAAAAGTGAAAAGTGAAAAGTTAATCCGACTCAAACGATAGCATGGTGCTATGTAACCTCCAGGGATTTTTCGACTCTGGCATCAACGCTAAGCACCCCACCGATTACCTGTTTACCCGATTGCCGATTACCAACCGATTACCACTTACCACTTACCACTTACTACTTACTACTTACCCCTTCCCACCCTACCCAGCTTTTCGCCGCCAGCTTTTTGCCTTATTCCTTTCCCTACCCCGCCAGTTGTGCGATTTTAACCCAATGTTCGCTGTTTCCGGACAGTAAATGTAGATCAGCCAGTGCGAGGACGACAATATCGCGATATTTTTTTTGGTAGCATTTTAGCTTGTAAAAGGGAACCGACCGAATATCAGAAGAGAAACCAGACCTTTTTTGATATTTATACCTATGAGTGATTCGTCTCTTATCAAAAATTAATTCTTCGATAATTGTAACTATGATTCACTTATAAAGTAATAATGCTATGTTGACTCGAATTGGATTTTTCATTGGAATGTTATGGTTCGTAACGTACACCGCTAAGTCGCAGCCCACCACGTCGGGAAGAGGCATTGATGACCATCTATTAATCAAGGAATCAGAAAAAGGGTTGGGTGAGCAGTCATCATCAGATGTAATTGGGTCTCCTTACCTGAATGAGACTTTTGCGAAGGGTGAAGTGTACTTTGACAAAGGAAACCCGACTATCGTGCAGCAAGCCAGGTACAACATTTACAGCGATTGGGTCGAGTATCAGCAAAATAACCAGACATTAGTGCTTGATCCCGATCAGCGCATCAGAAAGGTACGAATTGAGGATCATGTGCTCATTGTCGACAAGTACCCAACAAGGGGAAAAATCAAACATGGATATTTCACTTTGCTGGACAGCGGAAAACTTTTGTTGCTCTCAAAACATGTCGTGAATTATCGGGAACCTCAAGCAGCTGGCGCGCTGGAGTCGACTTCGAGACCTGCTAAATACACCAGGGCACCGGATGAGTTCTACTACAAATTGGGAAGTGGCGAACTCAAAAAAATAGACAATGTCAAAGACCTGATCGCTGACCTTCCCGGTAATTCGGAGGAGCTGAAGGAATTCGTAAAAAAGGAAAAAATTTCAGCGCGAAAGAAAGAGGAACTTCTCAAGTTCGTACAGTACTATAACACACTATAAATATTCTGGCGATCTTAGACCTATTTCACAGCGCCAATCACGCGAAAAGGAAACAGGATAATTCCGCTAATAAGTCTGAAGACGAGGTCAAGCGTCAGTCCAACAATTTTAAACGGCAACAAAATCAGCCACAATAGTGGTAGCAAAAATATCATTGCAAGTGCTAATGGCCAGCACAATACAAATAATATGCACCACAATAGAACTGCCAGCAATGTCTTCATGAATAGAAATTTTAGTTTGATGCGTTGCAAAAGCTAAACCAGGTTTTGAAACCGCTCGATTTTAGCGCTCTGCGAACAACGTCGAAAATAAATTTTCAAAAATGAACACAACGCTGATCAAAAATGTACAGTGGAACTGAAAATTTACCGATAAGACTAACCTCACGCAACCTGCCCTGCGAGCTTTTGCGCACGTGTTTCTGAAGCCCCTTTTACAGCAATGATTGTAATTATCGCAGAGATCAGCAGAGAGCCTGCCATAAAAATATAGGATGCTCCAAAACCTCCAGTGGCATCGTTCAGTCTGCCCACCACGTAGGCTCCAATGAAAGATCCCAACGCCCCAAAACTGTTGATCAAAGCCATGGCCCCGGCAGTCACATTGGAGGGCAGGATTTCCGGGATGATGGCAAAGAACGGACCGTACGGCGCATACATCGCGGCACCTGCAACCGTGAGCAGGATAAATGACAACCAGAAATCAGTTGTACCCAGCAAGTACGAGCCGTAAAATGCGACGGCACCTATTAGGAGCAGGGGCCATACAAATGCTTTCCGGTTTAGAGTTTTGTCGGAATAATAAGAAGCCAGCAACATTCCAATGATGGCAAACACATAAGGTATTGATGCTAACCATCCTGTGGCAACGATATCCATATCCGGCGCGGCTTTGATAATAGAAGGCAGCCACATCACAAATCCATAAACACCGATGCTCCATAACGCATATTGAAGGCACAATAATATGACTACTTTAGACTTAAACGCAGCACCATAGTTTTTAACAGGTTTGATACCTTGCTGCTCCCTTTGCAATTGCTCCTCCAGCGCCAGCTTTTCTTCATCGTTAAGCCACTCCGCATCCTTTGGTTTGTCGTCGACAAGCCGCCACCAGAAGAAAGCCCAGACTATCGCTGGCACACCTTCGATAATAAACATCCACCTCCAACCAACTGCATTAATAAGGTATCCTGATAGTATGGACATCCAGAGAATGGTTGCGGGATTTCCAAGAATTAAAAAAGTGTTGGCCCTGGAACGCTCGGATTTTGTGAACCACCGACTGAGCAAAATAAGCATCGCAGGCATCACAGCACTTTCCACAACACCTAACATGAACCGTATTACAATCAGCATATTGATATTGCTGATTATACCGGTTGCAGCCGCCAAAGCTCCCCACAAAATCAACGACCAGAAAATGAGTCTTTTTGCACTTTTATTAGCGGCGTATAACGCACCCGGAATCTGAAAAAAGAAGTAGCCGAGAAAGAACAGCGAGCTCAGTAATGAAGCAGTCGCTGCCGTGATGTTTAGATCCTGAGCCATACCGCCAGCTGTACCGAATCCAAAGTTTGCCCTGTCAAGGTAGGCAAGGCTATACGTTATGAAAGCGACTGGTATGAGGCGATACCAACGTGACGGCGCGATTGTTTTTACCATACTGTAGTTGTGTTCCCTAAAAAACTCTTGCAAGAGGATATCCCCGCCAGGCGGGAAACCCAAACGACAATGTTAATTCATAAACTCAACTTCTGCTAGTAGTTTTATACAATAACGATAACAAACCAAATCCTTCTGAATCAACAGCAAGAACGGAATGCTAGCATAAGAATTGAGCGCACATAGCCACACATAAAAAAATCCGGCTGCTACCCTGCAGCCGGATTACCCTACCCTAATCTAAAATATATACTACAACGAATTATAATAGCGGACCAGCTTTAGTAGCTCATCTTCTTTCTTTGGACTAATTTTTTCTTGTTTTGCAAATTGTTTAACCTCGTCTTGCTTGTCGGGAAGACTGGCAATTAATTCTTTAAGGTTTCCTACCTCTTTTAGTTCTCCCTCACCGAAGCGATAAAAATATGTATCCGATAGTCTGGAGAATTTTGCCGGAAGGTCACCCCCATCCAGTGCTTTGCCTTGTAATGGTTCCGTGTACTTGATCATCTTTTTAGACATCAGAGTCATTTTCCCAGTATCAAGCACATTCAGAAAGCCAAACTTTGATTTGCCATCCATATTAAATTTTTCCACAACGAAAGTCTCATCTCCCACCTTCACTTTCTTTATCTTTTTTGTGGGATCTAAAACCAGTGCC
This sequence comes from Chryseolinea sp., assembly GCA_025923195.1. Classification (GTDB taxonomy): domain Bacteria; phylum Bacteroidota; class Bacteroidia; order Cytophagales; family Cyclobacteriaceae; genus Chryseolinea. The sequence goes on along the minus strand of JAICGJ010000068.1, from coordinate 6,186 downwards.
TTTCCATTCTGCTGATATTCCATCAGATCCTGGTATATATTATAACGCACCGGCACTTTTGCGTGACTTGCACGATTTGTCTCTCCAAAAAATATTTCACCTTCTACATACTGCTCATTGAGATAAGGTGTTCCTTCAATTTTGGATGCCGACGCTTGCTGAGCCATGGTCGCGTAGAAACCGAACAGCGAGACCAGGCCGATCAGAAAATTGATTGTAATTCTCATATTGTTAACATTTGATAAATGGGTTACTCAGGTTTTCGAAAAGGGTTACAAAAAATTCACACGGCTGATAATAGCCTGAGAAGAGTAATCCGGATCAAAGGTTATGGTCGGTACGGTAAATCGTCTTAGCTAATATTCTACCAAAAATTTCAGAGTGCCCCTCAATTGAATTATCGTGCAAAATTCCTTGATATTGCCCATCAGGTTGTCCGGAAATAACGGACACTGATTCAAAATCGTACACTAGCGTTAGCTCGTAACACAAGGATGCTTAGGGTAGCTGGATAGTTGCAGATTTTCAAAAAAAAAATTTTATTATAGTCCGAACATAGGGTCTAGACAATTTAAAAAAATACCGATGTATAGGGTATTCAACACAAAAAAGAATTTCGAAGAAATAAAGGTGATTTGGAATTGACTAAAAAGTCGAGTTGTAATTACTCCAATAAAATTTTTGGAGCACCTTAGCGGTTTCTTCGTGTCTTTGCGACTTTGCAGCCCAGAACACGTCATTTTGCCACGGAGAAACGAGGACACAAAGGAATCACGAGTAGAATACAAATAAAATATGGTCGTAATTTTTAACGTAAAACTTCTAAGCCAGACCCGACATCACTAACCTAGGATGCAACCTGGACTATCCGGGCAACCGCGAAGGCCACGAGCGCCTCGATAGGTTTCATCCGTCTGCCGGATGATTTGGCGTCGGCAATAGCAACTGATAAAAATCCAGGTCCAGCCAGGTAGAGAATTTATAACCCGCATGCACTATCCGACCGCAAAATTGAAAGCCAAAGCCCTCGTGTAACCTTTTGCTGGAATGATTCAGTGAATCAATACCTGCGATCAAATTATGATATTGCTTTCTCTTTGCATCGTTCACTATCTCCCGAAGAATTAATTTGCCGTAGCCTTTTGCCCGATGATCCTTGTGCACATACAGTGAATGCTCAACCGTATATTTATAAGCGGGCCAAGAACGAAAGGTACCATAGCTTCCAAAAGCCAGGAGCTGATTCTGTTCATCGACGAGTCCGATCACGGGAAACTCATTCCTGATCTTGGCGTCAAACCAGGCATTCATACTTTCCAGATCACGTGGGGCGTAATCATACAAAGCCGTAGAATTAACGATTGCCTCGTTCAGGATATCGAGGATAGGTTCCGCGTATTCTTTCGTGCAGTTAATAATTTTCATAGAGGAATTTAAATCAGAAACGTGGAAGCACAATACAACAGTGTAAAAAATTGAAAATCATTACGAGCCTGTAAGACCAGGGAGGAGTTGTCACCCTATGATGTACATTTGCAAATGAATCAGGGAAAAAATTCAAATCATCAGAATTTGCTATCCGCTCAACTTGCTTACGCACCCCTTGAATAAACCGCATTATCAAGATTACGCCATTCAAAAAAAAATTCTTAATCAGAATTCTATATTTGGCCCTATTGATTTTGGTGAACTTCACCGGACTTGGGGCGCAACACATTCATCCCGATATCCTGGAAAAAAAATGGAAAGCATTTTGGATTTCAGTTCCTGGTGAGCCCGAAAATGATTATGGAGTTTACTCTTCCCCTGGATCTTCAACTTTGCTGGGCGTATCACCTGGCGGCCGAACTGGAAGGAAATCTGGGGATGAAGGAATACGCGCAGCAGTATGCCCATGCGGCTGAAACATTAAAGAAAACTAAAAGAACAAAATCTGGTCGACATCCAAGGGTATTTTTGCCGATACACAAGAACAAAACTTGTACTCTCAGCATACCAATATCCTGGCTGCATTGGCCGAGGTTGTTAATGGCGCAGAAGCAAACCAGCTAATGGAAAAAGTAATAACGGACACCAGCCTCACGCAGGCAACGATCTATTTCAAATATTATGTTCATCAGGCGGTGGCAAAAGTCGGACTTGGCGATCGATACCTGAACTTGTTGGATGATTGGCGGGACCAACTCGCCAATGGTTTGACAACATGGGCAGAAATTTCAGACTATAATAACAGCCGCTCCGATTGTCATGCATGGGGCTCCAGTCCGAATGTTGAGCTTTTTCGCATTGTCCTGGGCATTGATAGCGATGGACCCGGATTTCAAAAAGTAAGCGTCAGGCCTCACCTTGCACGCTTTCACAGGCAAGAGGGAAAATCCCACATCCCAACGGAGAAATTTCTGTAAATTATTATCAGGTAAAAGGAAAATGGAGAGCAGAAATCACACTGCCAAAAAATACATCCGGAACTTTTTATTGGGAGCAAAAATCATATGACTTGAAACCCAACGACAAAACAACCCTAGACTTATAGTCCCACTACTTACGACTCACCACTGACCACTTACCACTTACTACTTACCACTTACTACTTACTACTACTACTACTTACTACTACTACTGTCTACCACTTACCACTCACTAACTACGTACCTTTCATCAATTGCTCCGGCACTTTTTTCAAACTTTGAAAACGGTATTCGCTCGGCGTTAGTCTGACGACCTTCTTGAATTGCTTATGAAAATTGGAAAGGTTATTAAACCCGCTTGCAAAACAAATGCGGGTTATATCTTTGTTGCCCTCCCTGAGAAGTTCGCAGGCATAACCTATTCGAATTTCAGTGAGATATTGAAAGTAGCTCTTACGCGTCCTCGCTTTGAAGTATCGACAAAATGAAGCAGGTGAATGATTGGTCAGCGAAGATACATCATGCAACGAGATCGGTTCTCGAAAATGTTCGATGGTATAGTGATACACCCGGTTAATCTTTTGAGAAAACTTTTCATGTGCGTCGATGATGTAGTTGACAGAATTGAGTTTGATGAATTCTTCTGATCGCGCAAGCAGGTCAAGAATGGCCAGCAGCTCTAAAATGGACGATGTTGCATTCATATTTTTGATCTGCTTTAGCCGTTGCGTTACTTCTGCCAGTGTACGGCCAAAAAATTTCAAGCCGAGTGTTGCTTGGTTCAAAAGGCTCCGGATATGCGCAAACTCGCGCACGTTAAAGAAATTCTCTCCCAGGAAATCATCTCGAAATTGTATTACAATCGACTCAGGTTTTTCCATTGCATTTTCCTGATAATACACTTTGTCGCGCTGACGTGTATGGGGAAGATTCTTGCCAAGGACCAACAATTCACCTTCTTCGATGCTGCGTATGCTGTTGCCTATAAAGTTCGTTCCCTTGCCTTTAATGCAATAGAGGATCTCTATCTCCGGATGATAATGCCACGGGTTATTCCATGCTATTTCGTCTCCCTTAATGACAATGGAATTTTCAAGTGGAGGAATGATCTTAAGCAAATGAGGCCTCTGTGGCAATTGATTGATCATATGTTCTAAATAAACAGTTCTTTATCATCAGACTTAAAGATATGCAAAAATAGCATCTGAATAAGGCAAAAAGGTGGTTGCAATCGTGTGTCATGCCCGGTAAAATTGTATAAAACAATCTGATGGTTCTGGGTCTAAGCAGTTTTGCATATGGATGGGCAGTAGGTACAGAGCCCGATTCGCCCAGACTCAACGCGATGGACCTGATTGAAAGAACCTGTGGCTACGGATTGAAGTGTCTGCAGGTGGGTGACAACGTGCCACTGCACACGTCGACAGCTGACCCACTAATGGAACTCAAGGCCTTCGCCTTAAAGAATAACATCCGGCTGGAAGTAGGCGCAAGGAAGCTGACGGAAGATCACTTGCAACGTTATTTGGAAATCACTCGATCTCTGGAAGCTCCCTTGTTGCGTTTTGTTGTGGATGACCATAGATATGCGCCACCTGCAGAAGCAATTATATCAATCCTCAAAAACATACTTCCAGAGCTGAAGAAGAGTGGTATCACGTTGGGCATAGAAAATCATGACAGATTTAAGGCGAAGGAGCTTGCTTTGATGATTGAAGGAGTCTCAGACGAAAATGTTGGAATTTGTCTCGATTGTGTGAATTCCATTGGCGCCGGCGAAGGTCTGGAATGGGTGGCCGATGTTCTTGCACCGTATACGGTCAATCTTCATATCAAGGACTTTAATATCCAACGCATTAGTAATAACATGGGGTTTACAGTGACAGGTGCACAAGCAGGTACGGGTATGCTGAACCTACCCTGGTTGATGGAAAAGTTAAACCAGTATGGAAGGTGTCGCAGCGCTGTCCTTGAGCAATGGGTTCCACCGGAAATAAGTCTGGACAAGACTATCGAAAAAGAAAAAAATTGGATTGAACAAGGAATTGCCTATTTGAAACAGCTTCAATACTTTAATTAAAACGAATATCAAAAACTATGTCAAGTCTCAACACGGTATTGATCGGTGCTGGCGGCAAAATGGGATGCAGGCTTACAGATAACTTAAGGGATTCGGAATATAGCATGAGTTATGTAGAAGTCAGCGACGCTGGTATTGAACGCCTCGAAAAGCGGGGTATAAAAGTGTCTGTCGCAGCGGATGTAATAGCCGCAGCCGACCTGGTGATTCTGGCAGTGCCTGACATTTACATTGGGAAGGTCGCTTCAGACTTTCTCAGCTCGTTCAAACCCGGTGCTATCATTGTTACATTGGATCCCGCTGCCGCTGTGGGAGGTCAACTCCCGAAACGCGCAGACATATCATATTTTGTATCACACCCGACGCATCCGTCAGTATTCAATTGGGAAGAGGACAAAAAAAAGCACTTTGATTACTTTGGAGGAATTGCTGCCCGTCAGGCCATAGTTTGCGCGCTGATGCAAGGTCCTGAGGAACATTATAAAGTTGGGGAAGCCCTGGCGATTACGATGTATGCTCCGGTTACCAGAGCGCATAGGATTACCGTTGAACAAATGGCATTGTTGGAGCCTGGCCTGGCCGAGACATTCTTGGGGGCCGTTATGTTCACTATGCGCGAAGCGATGGATGAAGTTATTAAAAAAGGTGTTCCCAAAGACGCAGTCTTTGATTTCTTCATGGGCCACATCAATATCGACCTCGCATTATGCTTTGATCAGATCCCTGGAGGCGTCTTCTCCGATGCCTGCTACAAGGCCATCCAGATCGGTAAGCCGCTTATCTTTAAAGAGGACTGGAAAAAAGTTCTTGAGCCCGACCACGTAAAGTATCAAATTGACATCATGACAAGGATACCTGATCACCAATAAACACGAATATGTCTAAAGTATTAATTACACTTCTCTTAGTCACTTGGACCACAGCCATGACAAACGCACAACTTCAGGTAAGTGCAAACAAAAGGTTTTTGCAGACCTCTGATGGAAAACCGTTCTTCTGGATGGGTGATACTGCCTGGGAATTGTTTCACAGGTTGAATCGCGAAGAAGCAACAAGCTACCTCAAGAACCGGGCTGATAAGGGATTTACGGTTATCCAGGCCGTTGTGCTCGCTGAACTGGATGGGCTTCACACTCCGAACGCTTACGGGGAAGTTCCTTTGGAGAATGATGACCCAACAAAACCACGCGAGGCCTATTTTCAACACGTGGATTTTATAGTTCGCAAAGCAGCCGAATTGAATATTCACATCGGTATGCTGCCAACGTGGGGAGACAAAGTTAATAAAGACCGCTGGGGAACGGGACCCGAAATCTTCAACGCTGAAAATGCTAGGGCCTATGGCAAATGGATTGGCAATCGCTACAAAAATGATAAGAATATTATCTGGATATTGGGCGGTGACCGGAATCCGCGGAACGACGGTGACGTAGCCATCTGGCGCGCTATGGCAACGGGAATCGAGGAATCTGTAGGTCGCGACAAGGCGCTTATGACCTTCCATCCCCAGCCCAACGGCGTCCAGGACGGCGGATCGGCAAAATGGTTTCACAAGGATGAGTGGCTGGATTTCAACATGTTTCAAACAGGGCATTGCCGCGAGATTCTTTTGTGGGACCGAATGGAGTATGCATATAATCTAAAACCCGTAAAACCCGTATTTGACGGTGAACCTATTTATGAAGATCATCCCGTTTG
>JAICGJ010000067.1 GCA_025923195.1 Chryseolinea sp. | reverse complement strand
CCCATGGAAGCACCCGTTGAGTCATGGAGGTACTTGCCCACGACCCCGCTTGCATTAGCCAATCCGTTAGGATATCGCGAAGATTTTGAGTTTAACAACAGCCGGGCCGATTCGCAAGCACTTGCTGCCAGGATCACAATTCTGGCGTTGACGGTGTATTCCTGCATGTCATCCTTATTGACGAAGGAGACGCCTGTTGCTTTGCCTTCACTATCCGTCATCACTTCGCGCGCCATTGCGTTTGCTATGACGTCTACGTTTCCCGTTGCAAGGGCTGGTTTCACCAATACAGAAGAAGAGGAAAAATCTGCATATACCGTGCAACCCCGTCCGCACTGGCGACAGTAAAAACAAGATCCTCTTTCATTATTAACAGGTTTGGTCAATATCGATAATCGCGATGGGATTACCGGAATGTTCAATGCTTTTCCAGCGTTAGCAATAAAAAGCTCGTGCAACCTTGGCTTAGGTGGAGGCAAATAAATGCTGTCTGGGTCGTTGGGAAGATTTTCCTTTGAACCGAAGACACCAATGAGCCGGTCAACTTTATCATAATAAGGTGCAACATCTTCATAACCAATGGGCCAATTGTCACCGAGTCCGTCAATGCTCTTGCGTTTAAAATCTTTTGGGCCAAAACGCAATGAAATTCTACCCCAGTGATTAGTGCGTCCGCCCACCATCCGGGCTCGGAACCAATCGAATTTTGTATTATCCTTATGGGTATAAGGTTCGCCCTCCAAATCCCAACCGCCATATGCAGCGTCAAAATCACCGAAATGCCGCAAAGGTGTGCTTGCACCTCTTCTTGGCGACTCCCATGGCCACTTTAGCTGCGTTACATTCTTCGCGGGATCGTACAGTGGGCCAGCCTCCAAGAGCACGACCTTGACCCCGGCATTCGCCAATACATAAGCGGCCATTCCACCGCCAGCGCCGGAACCGACAACACACACATCATACGCTTTTTGGGTCTTGTTGATTTGAAAGTCAGGCATATCTCTGGTTTAAGGTAATTCGGGTTTTAAAGTACTGATATAAGGCCAGGTCTTTGATAGTTATTTTTATAAAAGGTCAAAATTTAAACAAACTTCAAACAAGTTTAAAATTGAAGTTATATTCAGAACACAACCATCCCCATTACAGGCGTGGCCACAGCACGCTCCCAGTTGTGATGACAGAAAAAAATATCAATAGACTGCCATGCACACAATATCATACCCCCCAGTCGGTTGATTTTTTGAATCCGTGTAACAAAGTGCGCGCTACTCCAGTCTTTGCAAAAAATACCTATGAAGATTCTTTGTACACTCTCTATTCTCATCAGTTTTTATTCAACATTCAAAGTCGCCGGTCAAGCTAATGGCGAAATTTATCTCCGCGAGCCAGTTTCTTTTCCTGGTTACTCATCGGTTAAAAATATTTCGTGGTATTACCCGGAGGAGCAATATACGTCGGCGATTTCGGACAAGGAAATCCGTTTTGAAAAACTGACCTACTTCAGCGAGGGATTAAAAGTAACCGCTTACTTGACAACGCCGTCGCTTCTAAAAAAAGACAAATACCCGGTCGTGATCTTTAACCGAGGAAGTTACATTCGCAACGATATTGCCTTTGTACACGCACCACTTTTTAGAATGCTCGTGCAAAATGGTTTCATAATAATTGCGCCCGCATTGCGTCAAAGTGAAGGAGGCGAAGGCAAGGACGAGATGGGTGGCAATGAACTTTCCGATATCATGAATTTGCAGGCATTATTGAAAAAAATTAAAAATGCAGATAGTGAAAATGTTTTTATGCTGGGTGAGTCGCGAGGTGGAATAATGACCTACCAGGCGATCCGGAACCAATATCCTCTCAAAGCGGCAGCCACTATTGGCGCAATAACAGACCTGGCCAAATATGTGCAAGAGCAAAACTGGGAGGAAAAAACATTGACAGCATTTTGGACTGACTACAACATTCATAAAAAGGAAATACTTGAGCATAGATCTGTGTTGAACTGGCATGATGAAATCAACGTGCCGGTCTTGATCATGCATGGTGCAAAGGATCCACAGGTGAAACCAGATCACGCTTTGGAGCTAGCAGAAAGATTTTCGGCTTCTGGCAAAGTATATCAGCTTTTTATATTCTCCGATGGCAATCACATTCTGTCTGGTGCAGATACCGCAGAAAGGGACCGGCAAGTTGTTGAATGGTTTAAAAAATACCTTACGAAATAGGCCTTTAGTCACTCAGCAGGGACACGAAACTGACCACAAAAGGAAATGTCATCTTAAGTAATTTCGTTTTCTTTGCCGCACTAAAAAAAAACTTGAACAGTAATTCGACAAATACGAAACAAATACTATTTTTATTGACTGATCAATTCAGTATGTACTCGCGGCGTCGAACCTCACTTTTGTAAGATATCTGATTCGCTATGAAAGGAACAAACCTGGGTGAATTCGAGGAGCTTGTTTTGCTCGTTGTAGCTGTTTTATTTGATGAAGCCTACGGCGTATCAATTCAGGAGGAATTATCGTCGCGGTGCGATCGAAATGCCACCCTCAGCACCATACACGTTGCCCTGCACAGGCTCGAGGAAAAAGGATATCTCGAATCAAGATTGGATGGAGCGACGAATGAAAGAGGAGGACGAAGAAAGCTATTGTTCCGGGTGACCAAGTCTGGCAAACGGGCGCTTGCCTCTGCAAAGGAAATGCGCAATGAGTTATGGCAGTCCATTCCCAAGTCTGCTTTTAACCTGTCGGTATGAAAAACACCGTTAAAAACAAGTCACCACAATGGATGAGAACGTTGTTGTCCAACTTTCTAGAAAGCCGGACACTTGAAGCATCTCTTGGGGACCTAGAAGAAAAATTTCAAGGCCGCTTACGCAATGGCTTGTCACCATGGAAAGCAAAATTATTATTCATTGCCGAAGGACTAGGATTTCTGAGAATGACAAGATTAAAAAGCGATGCCTCTGTGCAGACTACGATTAATATGATCCGTCATACATTTCTTTTTTTTGGACGTCTGGTAAGAAAAGATTGGAGCTATTATCTCGTTTCAATGCTTGGACTCACCCTAAGTCTGACTTCTTTCATATTTATCATGATGTTCATTCACGATGAACTCTCATACGATCAGTTTCATGATGACAAAGATCGGCTGTTCCGTTTGACGACGCATTTGAAATTGAGCGATGTAGAGTATAACCTGGCAACCTCTCAGTTCCCTGCCGCATCTGCCTTGAAATCTGAAATTCCAGAAGTGGACCTTGCCGTTCGTGTTTTTCCTCAGGAAATAGAATTTGCCTTGAACGACAAAAAACATAGGGAGTCGATCATAATGGCAGACGAATATTTTTTTGACGCATTTTCATTTACGTGGCTTGCAGGCGACCGCGAAGAAGCTTTGCGAAACCCCGCAAGCGTAGTGCTGTGTGAACGCATGTCAAAAAAGTACTTTGGGTCTGAAGATCCTGTTGGTAAAACGTTGTTAGTTTATGACCAGCCCCTTACCGTTACAGGAGTCATCGAAGACGTACCGAAACAATCTCACTTAAAATTTGGTGCCATCATTCCCCTACAGTATCAACTTAACGCCTGGAAAAGGGAAACGGGACTAGAAGGTCGTGAAAACAAATGGTTCTGGGTCGGGACCTACACATACGTACGGCTGCGAGATGCAACTGTTCTGAATGACGTGGAGGCAAAACTGCCATTCCTTATTAATAAATATTTTCCGGATCGGTACAAACAAGGAGGTGCTTTTCATTTGCAGCCTCTCTCCGACATACATCTTACCTCCGCATTGAGCAACGAAATGGAACCGCCCGGTAACATTTTATACGTACGTCTTTTTTCCGTGGTCGGCGTCGTAATTATGATCGTATCCGCCATAAACCTTGTCAACCTATCCAGTTTCAAGATCAGCTCACGCATGCGAGAAGTGGGAATTAGAAAGTTTCTCGGGCAAGATACGATCAGGATCATCATGCAACTATCGACTGAAAGCATGCTGATTGGATTGTTAGCCTTCGCTATCGCCATTATTCTCTGCAATATTTTTCTGACAAGCTTCAATAATCTCGTTCAGAAAGAGCTTAATCTATTTAGCTTTCCGAACCTCCTCATTGGCGGGATCACGCTTGTCATTATACTTTTGATAAGCCTCATGGCTGTGGTCCGCCCGGCGATTCGTTACGCAGCTAAAACCTCCCGCACTCTCTTGCTGCAGAGATCTGGGGATCCCACTCATGCCGGGGAGCGTAATATCCTGATAGGATTTCAGGTGTGCTTTTCATTCGTATTGCTGGTATTCTCTTTTATCGTAAGCAGCCAGATCGACTACTTCAAGAATAAAGAACTTGGATTCGATAAGGAAAATGTTATGCTGATTGAATTGAGCGAAGACATTTACGGACACGTTGAAGCTTTTAAGAGCGAACTGGCAAAAAGCAAAAAGGTAATAGAGGTGAGTATCGGCGTTGCTCCTGGTAGCGCTCACCATGGTTGGCGGTTTGTTCCCGAAGGAGGTTCGGAAGAAAAGCCGTTTTTGTTCCCGCTCGCCTGGGTCGACTACAACTATTTAAATACGCTGAAAATAAAACTGTTGAAAGGAGAGAATTTCAATCCTCTTGACTTGAAAAAAGATTCTCTATGGTCTTTTCTTATCAACAAACGGGCAGCCATGGAGCTGGGTTGGGCCGATGACCCTATCAACAGGCGGATGAAAGTGTTTGCAGCGGGTACAACGGAGATCATGGCTGAAGGTCGGATTGTCGGAATAATCGATGATTATCATTATGAATCTCTTCACAAACCTGTGAAGCCTGTGGTTTTGACGCTTAATGATGGATTTGGTACGGCAATGGTGCGTGTCGCGGATGGCTCTTTGCAGGAAACCATTCCATTCCTTAAAAAGACCTGGACGAAATTTTCAGAGCAGCCATTTACCTACGAACTTCTGGATGAACAGCTCGACACGCTTTACGCCAATGAAGTCAAGTTAAGCAACCTGATCCTTTTCTTCACCGTCATTGCACTATACCTTACCTGTTATGGAATGTTTGCGCTAAGTTCCCTTTTGTTTCGTAGCCGGCTAAAAGAAGTAACTATACGGAAAGTCTTTGGCGCAAACCAGTTAAACATCATTACTCAATTTTATTCTCGCTATGCGGCTTTTACGCTTGCAGCCATCGTTACCGGTGTTCCAGTATCTTTTTATGTAAGCAACCTCTGGTTGCAAACTTTTGAATACAGAATTCATATTGGATCTACATTCTTTTTCCTGGCAGGCGGATGTGTTTTCATTGTCGGATTACTATCAGTGAGTTACTACCTCATGCTCGTGGCGTTCAGCAATCCAATCAAGTTTCTACGAAGCGAGTAAATTAATCCTTGCCAGCTAGTCCTGCTCTGCATCACGAAGAGTCAATACTGAGCAGACAATTGATATAATAGCAAAGGCCGGTATAATAAAAATTACAGGAAATGTATTGTAACCGCTGACACCCATGTATACGACTTTTGCTACTAGTGCAATCATTAGCAAAGAGAGAAACACAAGGTAAACTGGCACCAGCAAGAACGCCGGTTGTTTTTTCTTCAAAAGCAAGTACCCGGATACGAAAGCGATGGGAAGAAGCAAACCAAGGTCATTGCCTTGGACGATCAGTGTTGTATAATGCTCGAGTGTCTTCGGATACAGGGTTCCGTCCACTAGCGGAGGAACCACGATACCCAACCAGAGGATGCCAATAGCTATTGCGTTGAAAATGAGAAAAATTCCCGCAACTTTCAATGCTGAACTCGCTTGAAACTTTTCCCTCACCTTTTCCAGATCAAACGTTGCTGCAACAATAACAAAAGCAAAAAAAGAAAGTCCCATCAATGTGGCATAGATCAAAAACAACACATTATACATCGCCATATTCAAATAGAAGGCATAGGTAACCAGGAAATAGGCAAGCGTTCCACTTAACACGATCCGCCACTTCAATGAATTCTTTAGTGCAAAGAAACAAGAGATCAGCAGAAGGGGATTGGCGATAAAAAAAGTAACTATGTCCTGTGCGATGCCCTGAATGGCGACCTCCCTGGACATATGTTGATAGAGACCCTTCCCATAGATGTTGACAATCTCACCCCGGATCGATCTGTATGAATATGGGCCTTGCCCATTGTCTGAGAATATTCCAACCAAGGTTGCTGTGGACGCCAATATGACGATCGCGAAAATAAGCGTCGTAACCGTATTCTTATATTTCATTTTTGCAGGCAAGCCATCATCATACAAAGATAGCGACCAGAGCATGCCTGAACATGCTATCATGATACATGTACAAAATACATTTTAATCTGGCCGTCCTGGAGGAATTCTCGAGAAGTTCATAATCATAGTATTAGTAAAACAATTTTGGTCTGTGTTCCGCCTCTAGGATCTCTCTCACTTCTTTTTCATAGTGCAAATGAACATGAAAAATAAATGAGAACTTCCACCTTACCGATTGTCACTGACATGTTTTTTTGATTACTTCATAGCAGATTTCGGTATGAATTTAGTACAACTTCAACACCCCATACTTGGTCGCAGGGTCGGACTCGTCAAAGAGCCACAAATTGTACTGCTTGACCCATCAATAACCTCAAATTACCAATTTTTCACAGCAATGATTGAACAGGACACCGGCATCAGACCATTCCTGGAAGACCTTTTGACCCGAGATTCGCTCCTCTATGATCCTATATACGAGTCAAAAAGTGACTGGCATCTATCCACACCTGTTGACTGTCCCGCAAATCCGGAGAAATGTATGCTTTCTGGGACTGGTCTGACCCATAAGGCGAGCGCAACGAACAGACAGAAAATGCATGAAAGCCAACTTGCCAGTAGCCTTACCGATAGTATGAAGATGTATCTGATGGGCGAGCAGGGTGGTAAACCTGCACCAGGTGAAATCGGAGTTCAACCCGAATGGTTTTACAAGGGGAACGGCCTAAATCTTAAGGCACACTCCGAGCCTCTGGTTATTCCTAATTATGCAGATGACGGCGGTGATGAGCCTGAAGTAGCCGGGATATATCTCATATCGTCTAAGGGCGTGCCACACCGCTTGGGATTTGTGCAGGCGAATGAGTTCAGTGACCATATCATGGAGAAAAAAAATTACCTCTACCTGGCCCCGTCCAAAATCAGGAATTGCGCCATTGGTCCTGAGCTGGTACTGGATCTTTCCTTTGATTCAATTCCTGGAAAGGTGACTATCGTGCGAGGAGGAAAAGAACTGTGGTCAAAACAAATACGCACGGGAGAAGATGCGATGTCGCATACGTTGGCTAATCTGGAATATCATCACTTCAAGTATGGTCAGCACCGCATACCCGGACAGTTACATGTCCATTTTTTCGGTGCCGATGCATTCAGTTTTGGCGAAAATATTAGTCTGCGGGATTCTGATGAGATGCATATCAGTTTTCAAAACATGGGCCGGCCACTCAGAAACCCAGTCCAAATCGATAACGGTGAAAAGGAATACTTTAAAGTACAGTCTTTACAATTGTAGTGCGCTAGCCGCTAAGTGGTGTACGTTTTTTCCGCGCGCCCTCAGCTGTCTGCATGATTAATCAGGTTAAAAGTCAGTTTACTTTGCAGATCAAAATTCATAAATTCGTCTGGCCACCATTGAATGAGAACCGTTTTTCGCTGGACTGTCTTTGAAGTCATTGAAAATACCACTTTTATGAAAAGATGTCTTTTGTTGTTAGGTGCGCTGATCTTTATCGGCCTGCAGAATTGCAGCGACGATGGCGATGATTTAAGACCTATATCGGAAAGCGACAAGGGTCTTGCCGCCCGCTGGGCAGACGTAACTCTTCATACGATACAGTTCTCCTATCCAAACTCACCCACATACACCTCGCGAAGTTTGGGATACATCGGGCTCACGATGTATGAGTCAGCAGTGCATGGTAGTCCGTTACACGCAAGCGTTGCAAGCCAGCTAAATGGATTGCGAGAGCTGCCACAGCCTGAAGCAGGAAAGGAATACAGCTGGTCGCTGGCTTTAAATGCAGGCCAGGCATTTATCCTGAGAAGTCTGTATCCGCACGCATCCACTGACGTGATAGCAGTCATAGATTCTTTAGAATCTGCTACCATGGTTTCAGAGATGAGCAGCTTCTCAGCTGAAACTACGAATCGATCTATTTCCTATGGCCGTGCAGTTGCCGAGGCTATCTTTGAGTGGTCCAAGACGGACGGCGGGCACGAAGGTTTTCAACGGAATTTTGATCCGGACTATCAATTTCCGCAGGGAAACGGTTACTGGGTACCTCCAGTCTTTGGCCAATCAGCCTCGCCTTTTCCGTTGCATCCATACTGGGGATCAAACCGAACTTTCGTTTCTGCAAATGCAAATTTGCCGGTTCCGGAACCTGTTCCTTTTTCTATTGTGCCATCCTCAGAACATTATAAACTCTTTCAAGAAGTCTATTCCAAACGGAATTCACTGACCGAGGAGGAGAAGCGCATAGCCGCTTGGTGGGCCGATGACCCCACGCAAACCGCATCTCCACCCGGACACTCGTATAACCTGGCTACTATCGCCGTTACGTCTGCTGGGTCCGATATTTTCACGGCATCAGAAGCATATGCAAAGGTAGGCATGGCCGTTGCCGACGCTTTTATCTGCTGCTGGAAATGCAAGTATACCTATCACTCCGAGCGTCCGTTTCCCTACATCAGGAAATTTATTGACCAAAACTACCTGCAGTTCTGGCCAGAACCTCCGTTTCCCGCCTTCTCATCCGGACATGCTACTCAGTCGGCGGCCGCGGCGACTGTCCTTGTAAGTATATTTGGAGAAAATTTTCCATTGGTAGATAACACCTATGAGAACAGAATACCCGATTTTGAAAATATCCCATATCCGTCGCGGGCATTCATGAATATTCAGGCGACAGCAAGTGAATGTGCACACAGCCGACTCCTTGGTGGCATCCATACCCGACAAGACAATGAAAAGGGTGCGGCTCAGGGAAATGCTATCGGGGAAAATCTCGTCGGACTGTCGTGGCTGAAATAAAGGTGTACAGTACATCAAACAAGGTATCTGGCCGGCGGAGCTTACGAGTTATGGTCGTTCTATTTAATGAGAGTCACGCGTGACTTTCGATCCAGAACCTCCGACAAGGAAGTCCATGTCGGCTCCTCTGTCGGCCTGCTGAACGTGTTTGATATACTCGCTAGCGTAGCCCCTGTCAGCCACCGGCGCTGGGGGTGTCCAGTCTCTGCGCCTTCTCATGATTTCCTCTTCAGAAATCATGAGTTCTATCCTCCTGTTCGCCACATCAAGCTCTATGAAGTCTCCATTGTGAACCAACGCTAACGTCCCTCCTATTGCCGATTCGGGAGACACATGCAGCACCACCGTCCCGAACGCCGTTCCACTCATCCTTCCATCAGAAATCCTCACCATGTCTGTAATACCTTTTTCGAGAATCTTTTTTGGCAATAGCATATTGCCTACCTCAGGCATTCCCGGGTAGCCTACAGGTCCGACATATTTTAGAACCATAACACACGACTCATCAATTTCCAGGTCGGGATCATCTACCCTCGCATGATAGTCTTCAATGCTTTCAAAGACCACGGCGCGCCCTCGATGTTGCATTAATGCCGGCGTTGCTGCAGAAGGCTTGATAACGGCGCCATTCAAAGCGAGATTTCCTCTCAATACCGCTATGCCAGCTTCATTAATAAGCGGCTTGCTGAAAGGAGAAATCACATCTGAATTGTAACAGTGACAATTGCCTTTTATGTTTTCGCGATGAGTCTTACCGGTTACTGTCAATGCATCCATGTGAAGAAGGTCGCTGATTTCGTTGATGATGACGGGGAGGCCGCCAGCGTAATAAAAATCCTCCATTAAAAATTTTCCGGATGGCATTAAATTTAACAGCAGAGGTATCTTGCTTCCCAACTTATCAAAATCTTCGAGATTTAATTTTACTCCGATTCGTCCTGCAATGGCCAACAGGTGTATGATGAAGTTTGTAGACCCGCCTATTGCGGCATTTACTCTAATAGCATTCTCGAAGGCTTCACGTGTTAATACTTTCGACAATGTAAGATTCTCCTTTACCATTTCAACGATTCGCATTCCACTCAGGTGCGCCAACACTTTTTTCCTAGCATCAACGGCCGGGATAGCTGCTGCACCGGAAAGCGTCAAACCCAGCGACTCGACCATACAAGCCATTGTTGATGCCGTTCCCATCGTCATGCAGTGTCCTGCGCTACGGGACATACAACTTTCCGCAGCCAGATAATCTTCAACCGAAATGGCACCGGTTTTCATGTCCGTTGCAAACTTTATAACATCCGTTCCGGAACCAATATCGCGCCCGTGAAATTTGCCGTTCAGCATAGGCCCTCCGGGTACAACAATGGTAGGCAAGTCCACGCTCGCCGCTCCCATCAAAGAAGATGGCGTCGTTTTATCGCAACCGGTTAACAGCACAACGCCATCTATAGGATTACCGCGTATCGATTCCTCAGCATCCATGCTAGCCAGATTCCTAAAGAGCATTGCAGTGGGTTTGAGTTGCGTTTCACCCAAGGACATTATGGGAAACTCAAGTGGAAATCCTCCCGCTTCATGCACTCCTCTCTTCACCGACTCCGCAATGTCCCTCAAATGAGCATTGCAGGGCGTTAATTCTGACCAGGTATTACATATTCCAATGACTGGCCGACCGTCGAATGAATGATTCGGATAGCCCTGATTTTTAAACCAGCTGCGGTAATAAAAACCCATCTTGTCCTTTTTGCCAAACCAATTTTGACTTCTCAACTGCGACATAGTATTTGGATAATAGTTTGTTGAAGATATACTTTGATGACTTTTCAAATATCATCTAAATTCTTTTCAAACGTTACAGTAATAACCTAAATCCAAAGACAGGAAGCTCGCCCTGGACAAAATCAAGGTCCTCCGATCTTTTAAATCCCAATTTTTCATACATTCTCCAGGCCGATTGCATTGCCTTTGTGGTATGAATAATAACTTGTCCGATATTCTTATCACGGGTCCGCCGGATACACTCATAGGTAAGTAGTTTGCCAACCCCTTGTCCTCTGGCCGTTTCACTCACTGCCAACAATCTGAATCCGGCTGCATCCTTTTCGCCAGTAGCTGAGCCTCCCGATCCATAGTATTTCATATCGCCGAAATAGACGACAGCACCGGCAATTTTGTCATCGTTGCTCATTGCCACGAGAAGCTCAACATCAGGTTTATCGATGAGCTTCCCCACGTTTGCAAGCAAACTATAATATTGAGGCTGGTCCGACGGCTTCGGGAATCCCTCCAAGTGGGAGTACACGCTCACCATCAGGTTTCCAATTTCCTCAAACTCATCGGGTCGTGCATTTCTAACGTGGTATTGTTTGGAATCAATCATTTACACATTATTTGGATCCCAATAAGTAAAAGGTATTTGATCCTATTCAATTTAAGAATTACACACATTTGAATTTACAACGTTGTTGATATGCGGAAACGTAACTTCCGGAATTTCAGCCGGAGAATAAGCCAATCAATTCTTGTCTATTACCGGGTCATTGAGAAATTCTTCGATCATATTTACGGTGAATTCAGGCTGAGGATTATTTTCACGCCTACTCATGATCTCTCCAATGTAGTCGCCATGGCCCGATGGCAAAATTGCGATCCGGGCGCTCGGAATCAACCGGTACATCTCGATTGCGTGTTCCGGACACACGACGTCTCTGTCACCAATAAGCAACAATGTGGGGGCCTGAATGGACCTTAAGGCCTCAGCCGGCCAATCCTTGAAATCCAACATACGTTGTCGATCCTTATTATGCATTGCAGATAACCCTCGTTGATCATTGTTGATTTTCAGATAGGCATCTTTCAATGGCTGAGGCATATTGTCGAGAGCACCCTGTTGTATGAAACTCCACACTTCTGGATAGATCCCAGCGCGTTTATAAAAACTGGACCCAACGATCGCTTTTCTAACGAGACTGGGATGCCGAATAGCAAGCTGCATGGCGGTACTGCCGCCATTACTAAATCCAAAAATGTCCGTCTTCTCAATGTTTAGATGTCTCATCAAAGCCGCTATGTCATCAGCATCCTGCTCAAAGGAAAGTTCGCGATCAATGTCGGCTGTATGCCCATGTGCCTGCACTTCTACAGCGATTACCCGTCGCGATTTTGCGAACTGCGAAAGTACCTGACCAAAAGTTGTAGTGATTGTGGATCCACCGCCGTGAACTAAAACCAATGGCTTGCCTGTACCGTGTATTTCATAATACATTTTTAGTCCGTTCACCGGAGCATAGCCCTTCGTCATCGCTATTTTGTTTTGATCATTTGTCTGTCCATACGTTTGCATCAGGAACCCCGCAAAAAAAGGCGGTCACAATCGCTCGTCCTAGAATCCATTTGCACTTCGCCGCCTGACTGCAGGTGATTAACCACAAATAACGATGGCGATGGAGTACGTTCAAAAGACCGAATTCTTTAATACTTGACGACATCAACATCCTACGAAAGGGAGGCTAATTCTTCCTTCGAGACTGAAAACCTTGCCAGCCAATGCCCTAACCAAATATTTAGAATAGCATTTGCGTTCTTCGAAAATTGTCGAATGCAAATTCCGGTTTCCGAACTCACTAGAGACAAGTATAATTACATTTATAGGCCGTGATTTCAAAGTCATGAAACGCTACAAGTGAAGCTAAGAAATTACCTTCTCAGGAAAGTATATGCTATCATAAAATCATAGTAATAAACGTTATAGCCAGATGCCGAAAGGTTATACTGAAGTCGAAAGCTCCCCTCAATATTCCAAAGTAGATATCCTAAGCCAACGGCACAACTCAGTCCATCTTCTTTGAACTTGAAATCCGGATTGGACGCGTACTCGAAGTCTGTCCTTGCCGGCATTAATCCAGCCTCGATCGATCCAAAAAATCCTCTCGGTTTTGGGTCTCTCTCCAACGCATAATATTTCAAGCCCAATTGAACAGGGATAAGCATCACATTTGTTGTAGTTCCCTGCAGCCCAGGACTTGTATGATGCTTTTTAGGAAAGTCGATATACGAGACAGTTGCCATCCCGGCAATGTGCTTCCCCCATCTGGACTCCAGCCGCACCGATGCGCCAAAACCGGTACCGGCATTTCTCTTCAAATCGGTGCCAGAGCCAGGGAACACAACTTCTGGTCCCACAGAAAAAAAAGTCTTTTGGCTGAATACTGTAAACGGCATGAAAAGCAATACCAATGCTATATGAGCCAGTGCTGCTCTGTCCATAGAAGGGTTGTTAGTTCTATCGGAAGATACAGTATAACAGAGTAATTGCCAGATCTCAACAAAAATTAATCTGGCATGAATCAGGGATAAAGCAAGTACTTCACCCTCATTTTTTTATACTCACTTAATCCCGCCTCCCAGCTTTTACGAATTGCATCCTCTGGTACTCCGGTAGTGATCTGGTGCCGAAATGATTCGACACCGATCAGCCTTTCGATGGTGCCCATTTCTTTGCTGAGCTTCGAATCAAAAAACTTTTCCTTGTGGGGGTAAGCATTGTACAATTCGATCATCCATTGAATGTTGATCTTTTTACTCTTGATAAGTTTGTTGACATCGTATTTTCGCAAGTCTAATCCATAGCAAACCTGGTTCATGTGCAACGGTGTCTCAGCCATGCCCTTTATGCTGACAGGTGTGTACGAAAATTCATATATCCCCTTCAGCTCTGGACTTCCTAGTACTGTAAAAGGAAAATAAGTGCCACGGCCATGGTTCAGGTACGTGCCCTCAAAAAGACATGTTGACGGGTACAGCATAATCGCCTGCTGGGTATTCAAGTTAGGCGACGGCTTTACAGGCAAAGTATACAGCATGTCATGATTGTAGTTGGCAACCTTTATTATTTTGAGTTTACATTTGACCTTGCCCGTCAACCAACCCTCGCCATTCGCCATTTGTGCAAACTCGGCAACAGTTAACCCGTGGGCAATGGGAAGTGGAAACATGCCAATACCAGACTTAAACTTCATGTCCAGGATGGGTCCATCGATCAGGTAAGCGTTGGGATTGGGACGATCCAATATCAGCAGCTCCTTGTCGCTTTCGTGACAGGCTTCCATCAAGCGCGCCAAAGCGTTGATATTCGTATAGAATCTGACACCCACGTCCTGGAGGTCATAGATCAAAATGTCTACGTCGGCAAGATCTTCCTTTGTCGGTTTATTTTTTTTGCCATACAACGAAATTACCGGTATGCCGGTCTCCGGATCTGTTTCGTCTGCCACCTGTACACCTGCACTTGCCCGTCCCCGGAAACCATGTTCAGGGCCGAATACCTTAACAACATTGACACCGAGCGATCGGAGAGTGTCCACCAAATGTGTCTTACCCACGATGGTTGTTGGATTTGCAAGAATGGCGACCCGTTTTCCCTTAAGATATGGCACATACTTGTCGAGCTGATCAGCCCCTGTTATTATCTGATCCTGTGGCCCGGAGGAGTTGCTGACATGCCTGGAGTTGAAAAAAAGAGCGCAGATAAATAGTATGATACAAAGGGAGATCAATTTCTTCATAAGGCGTGACGCGTATTTAACACTCTACAATATCAACATAAAATTTGAGACGCAAGGCGACGCAATTTACAGTACTAATCGGAAACCATTTCATTTCGGCTAATAGGATAGCAAGCATCTCGAGATATCTGCCATACGTGTGACATCACTTGAGAGACGCAGCCCGAAGGAACTCGCCATTATAATCCGCAAAATTCAACTGCCTAAACTTCGACAATAAAAAAACCGCCTCAAAAGCAAATACTTTCAAGGCGGCATTTTATTATTAGTCAATTGTCATCGAACGGAGTCTGCCTCCATTGGAGCCGAGAGTGAATCAACTGCTGTTGTATCAGGAGTTACAATTTCAGTATTATCTTCCGTTCCTTCAATTTCTTCTGAAGTTGCATTTTTGGGTTTCTCACCACACGCGGCCATCATAAAGGCCATAGAGAGTATAACGAGTACTTTTTTCATAATTCACATTTGTTTAGTTGAACTTAGTTGACGTGAAACCCATTGTTCAAAATGTATGCCCGCATAGAGCACGCATTTTATGGCTCTAGGGAGCGTTTACATAATGCTCTGTGGCAATTCCTCTACACTTGTACACGATTTGTTGGTGGACAGAAGAGAAATTGATGGGCAAGAGCCCGGAATTTATTCAAAAAGGACAGTCTAGCGCGCAATCGATTGAAATGAGATCCGCTACTTCACGGTCTTAAACAGTCTGTTCCATCGGATTTTGTGCAACAGGTCCGCATGATCATCCACTGAAAACCAAATAAACAACGGCTTCCCTACGATATGATCGGCGGGTACGAAACCCCAGTAACGGGAATCAAGCGAATTATTGCGGCTATCCCCCATCATAAAGTAATAATCCTGTTTGAAGGTATACTCTCTAACCGGTTTCCCATCGATCAACAAGGTACCATCCCCGATTGTCACATTTTCATTGTGTTCGTAAAGACGTATCGTTTCGCCGTACATCCCAACCGTTGAGTGATCAATAGAAATAACCATCCCCTCCTGCGGGAGCACGACAGGGCCATAATTATCACCATTCCATGACATATTCATTACGGATGGAAATATATCGGCATCAGGACCATCATGAGTAGTATAATCGTCATCAACTGAAAGTATAAAGGCGGCGGATTTTGCAGCTGTAACTTGTTCCTTTGTAAGATACATTTTGTAAAACGCCTTATTCTCTTTTGTTCTGCCAAGAAAGTGGTAGTCGTCAGTATCCAGTCCAAGTTTTGCAAGACTTCGTTTGGTGAGCACATCTTTTGCACTCACCAGGTAGCTGAATTTCATGTTGACGGGTTTGCTTAGAGGCTTTCCGTTGACGATAAGCTCGCGCTCTCTAATGATGAGCGTGTCGCCTGGAACTCCCACGCAACGTTTCACATAATAAGTCTTGAGGTCGATAGGCCGTTCAATTCCATCGTTCATAGTCAGGTCGGGAACATTGAATACAACAGCCTCCTCCCGCTTTACGTCACGGATACCTGGCAAACGCAATGAAGGCAATTCTATCCAGGTGAGATAAGATGGTATTTCGGTACCCCATATCTTCTGATGCGTCAGGGGAATTTGAAGCGGTGTCCTGGGTGTGCGCGGACCATAATGCACCTTGCTCACGAAAAGATAATCGCCTACTAGCAGCGAATTTTCCATTGACGGCGTTGGGATGACAAAGGCCTCAACCGTTCCCCAACGTATTAATGTGGCAACCACCACTGCAAAAACGATTGCTTCCCTCCACTCGCGTAGTTTGGATTTAGGCTTGGATACCTTTTTTTCGGCAAGAATTTTCCATTTCATATTGGTCATATTTACTGTTAGTAGCCGCTGACCTCCGGGAATTACATCTATTGACAAAATATTGCTAGAACTCCATCACGATTGCGTACCGACGACGGCCGACTGTCAATGAGCGCAGTTAACCGTTGCGCATTCATAGTATATCCGAAATGTTTTATTAACTTAAGAATCGTTTTGGAATACAATGATGTGCGGTGCTGTTGTTGCCCGTGAGCTTGTTATGATTTTAACGCAGCCATTATTTTTCCGATCCCTTCCTACAAAAAACAAATATCATGAAAAGGAGAGAGTTCATTAAAGACAGTTCCGTGCTGGCCTTCAGTATAGGAGCCTTCGGCACTATTCAATGGAATGGTCGCAGCTTTATTGGTGATTCCCCGACCACATCCGATATCCTGGGTCCGTTCTACCGGCCTAACGCGCCACTCAGGGACAACCTGCTTACCGACAAAGCAACAGGCGAGATATTAGATCTCCGCGGAACTATCTACGATACGCACGGAAAAAAACCATTGAACAATACGCTGGTTGAGATCTGGCATGCGAATGAAAAGGGTGAATATGACAATACGTCACCGGATTATAATTTCAGGGCCGCGGCGCGAACAGGCAAAGATGGCAAATACAGTTTTAAGACCATACTCCCTCCGCCTTACGTTGCGGACCTTGATAGTTTCCGGCCAGCACACATTCACTTCAGAATTTCTCATGGGAGCAAACAAGACCTGATCACTCAGATTTATTTTGAGGGTGATGAACATTTGAAAACGGACCCTAGCACAAAAATGCCTCAAACGATGAGCAGGATCTTGCCTGTGCGACGCACTGCCGATAACACTCATCAGATATCGTTTGATGTGACCTTGCGGGAAACCTATACCCTCGAGCCCGCAGCCTTCAAGAAATTGAGCGGCATTTATTTCTTAGGCAAGGAAATGGGGAATGCTGAATTCTACCAGGAAGACGACCTTCTGGTGATGAAATTAAACGGACAACTTCTTGAGGCATTTACTTACAAGGGCAACAATGAATTCGAAGGCGGTCTCGGTTTCACAAAACTAAAATTTGAGTTCCCAAGTGTTGACCAGGTAAAAGTTACGTTGACACGGAGCCGGCGGGAAAACGTGGTTCACGAGGGCACCAAAATCCTGCAATACAGCAGGTGATAGTTAAACACACTATTAACTCGATTTACTCGAAATCGCACAATAACCCTTTAGCTATACGTTAACTAAAATCCTTTACCTATGTTAAGCAAATTCAACTTCACCACAACTATTGTCGCTATCTTCGTTCTGGTATCTTGCGAAAAACAGATCAAATTCCAACTTAAGACTGACAGCACCGGTAAATATGCTTATGAGTATGTTACCAACGATCCTCTGAAAGTCAGGATTTACACCCTTCAAAATGGGTTGAAAGTTTACCTCAGTCAATACAAAAATGAACCCCGAATTCAAACGCAGATCGCCGTTAAAGCTGGAGGTAAAAATGATCCGGCCCACAATACTGGCTTGGCCCATTACCTAGAACACATCATGTTCAAGGGAACCTCAGATTTTGGGACTACGGACTGGCAAAAAGAATCGCTATACCTCGACAGCATCGAACACATGTTTACGAAATATGGAACGCTGACAGATTCAGTTGAAAGGATTAACTACTACAACCGGATCGATAAAGTCTCCAATGAAGCTTCAAAGTTTGCAATCGCTAACGAATATGCCAAGATGGTGGGCGAACTAGGAGCGCAAGGAACGAATGCCTATACCTCGAAAGACCGGACCGTGTATATAAATGACATCCCAGCTAACCAACTTGAAAACTGGTTGCAGATTGAAGGTGATCGTTTCAGAAGAATCGTTCCGCGGTTGTTTCATACTGAGCTTGAGGCCGTATACGAGGAAAAAAATCGCGCATTAGACAATGACTACGTAAAGACGAATGAGGCATTAATGGAAGAGATTTTTCCCACGCATGCCTATGGCACACAAACAGTTCTTGGTACAGTCGAACACTTAAAGAACCCTTCCATCACCGAAATAAAAAGATATTTCAACACCTATTATAGGCCAAACAACGTGGCTATTTGCCTCAGCGGTGACCTTGATTATGACAATACTATAGCGTTGATTGATGAATATTTTGGCGACTGGGAGACTAGTCAACAAATACCAACATGGACAAAAGTCGAGGAGGCTGAAATTACTGCGCCCATCATAAAAGAGGTTTATGGTCCCGATGCCGAATGGCTCAATATGGGATTCCGCTTTAATGGAAGAAACAGTGACGAATTCAAACTACTGAAGCTGACGGATATGATTCTTGCAAATTCACAAGCGGGACTTATTGATATTAATCTAAAACAGAAGCAAAAGATTCTCGATCCTTCAAGTTATGTCCACCAACTTAACGACTACTCCATACATGTCTTCACCGGCCGACCGCGCGAAGGCCAAACACTCGATGAGGTGAAGAGACTTTTGCTCGACCAGATCGAACTCGTGAAAAAGGGCGAGTTTGAAGATTGGCTAATCGAGGCAACGATCAACGATTTGAAAAAATCAAAAATAGAAGGATCGGAACAAAACTGGTCGCGATCGAATGACCTAGTGACCGCATTTACAAATGATATTCCCTGGGTTGAATTCATCTCAGAGATTGACGCCCTGCACCAGTTTAAGAAAGAAGACATTGTGAAGTTTGCAAACGATCACTATAAGGATAACTATGTCGTAGTATATAAGCGAACAGGGAAAGACCAGAATTCAAAACAGGTAACTAAACCGCCAATTACGAAAGTATCTCTCAACACCGAAAGCAAGTCGCCTTTTCATGAAACTATACTAAAAAATAAAGTCGAAAAGGTAAAGCCTGTATTTATTGATTACGATAAGGACATCCAAAAGCTCAAAATGAAGAAGGACGTTGAGGTCTTGTATACGCCCAACAACGAGAATGAACTTTTCTCGCTCTACTATCTGTCGGACATCGGCTCGAATAACGATCCGAAGTTAAAAGTCGCCGTTGAATATCTGCAATACATAGGTACAAGCGAGATGACTGCAGAGGATTTTAAAAAAGAATTCTACAAGCTGGGATGTCAGTTTGGTGTTTATGCCGCTGAGGATCAAACCTACCTTAGCCTGAGGGGCCTGAGAGAGAATATGGACAAAGCATTGCAGCTTTTTGAAAAGTTGCTTGCTGATCCCAAGCCGGACGAAGAAGCCTTGAAGAAGATGGTGGATGGTATGTTCAAGGAACGGGATGACATTAAAAAGGATAAGGGGGCGATTGTATTTCAAGGGTTGATCAACTATGGATTATATGGACCTACTTCACCCCTTACAAATGTTTTGAGCAACAAGGAACTGCGGGAAGTGAAGGCAGAAGAACTGGTTGAAATTATCGCCGGATTTACAGACAACGAGCACCGCGTTTTATATTATGGACCTGAAAAACCAGAACAGGTGATTTCGTTGCTAAACCAATACCATCAGCTTCCAGAAAGGCTTAAGCCTTTACCTCCCCTGAAAGAATTTAAGATGCTGGATATTACGAAACCTTCTGTCTACTGGGCTAACTATGATATGGTTCAGGAAGAAATAATCTTCCTTTCCAAAGGAGATGTATTTAACAAGGAACGCATTCCTATCACTACTATGTTCAATGAATACTTTGGTGGCAGCATGACTTCCCCCGTATTTCAGCAACTAAGGGAGGCTCAGGGTTTAGCTTATGCCGCTTTTGCATATTATGCTACACCCAGCAAACCCACCGAGAACGATCTCTTTTATGCATACGTCGGGACACAAGCCGACAAGCAACCTGAAGCTATGATGGCAATGCAAAAACTCCTGGTGGATTTTCCAAGATCTGAAGCAGGATTTGGCGTTGCCCGAGATGGAATACTAAACCAAATAGAGAGTGAACGAATAACGAAGGCAGGCATACTCTTCAACTATGAGTACGCTCGCAGGCGCGGGATCACGTACGACATTCGTAAGGATGTGTATGAAAAGACACAGAAATTCACGCTTGATGATATTGCAGCATTTCAGCAAAACTATATTAAGGGAAAGAACTTTAATATTGTATTGATCGGCAGCAAGGATAAAATCAATTTTAAGGACTTGCAACGTTATGGAAATGTGCGCGAGCTTAGCCTTGACGAGATTTTTGGATACGAGAAAGTGGAAAAGATTAACTTGGAGTCGCGTAATTAGTTTATCATACCGGTTGGTTTTCGCAAATTCCGTCCTCCGCTTCTTCTGATAAAATTTATTTGAGCACCTTTGAGGGCACAAAGGAATCACGGAATAAGTACAGACAGAAAATTAGATTTCACCCCATGTCGGGACGGTTGAACGCAGGTCCTATGATTTATCTCGTTTGCAAGTTGACAAGTAATAAATCGGAGTGAAGGCATTGCGACAATGCATTGTTTCCCTTATTCGTGTGACTTTATAATCGTAAATAGGGGAAGACTATACGCAAATGCTGCAAATACCATTACCCACATAAATCCCAGTTCCACCGCGACGATAGTCGCAAGTACTGTGCTTATTACCGACACACAACCATTTATTCCCCAGGCCCAGGGTATCAAGGCAGTATTCATTTTTGAGATTCGAGATAATCCGGCGGGGAATGGAATTCCCATACAAAATGCCAGGGGCGCAATGATCAGTAAGACGGTCAACGATTTTAAGAACACGGTTGCCTGAACCGTATCCCGCAAAATTGGTGTTAATATAAATGAATAGGCAAAAAGAATGACAAAGATGACTGTGAATATCATTAGCAATCTCTTTCTGTCGCGTGAAAAAAAATTTGAATAATAACTTCCTAAGCCTGAGAAAATCAACAATGCAGTAATTGTCGCCGATGCAGCATAAATCGGATTCCCAAAATACAATATCAAGCGCTGGATAAATACAATCTCAACAAACATATATCCCAACGCGATACCAGCGAAGTAAAGAACAACGCCTGCCTTATGTTCTCCTTTCCATCCGATTTTGAAAAGGGGAAGAAGAATTAATACAAGAGAAGCTACCGAAATCTGTATCAGAGTAATAATGGTAAGCAGGTACCCAATCTCGAAAAATGGAAGCGAACGGTTGCCAAGGAAATTCGCGAGCCCCTCGAGATTGCTCAATTTGATATATTGTGAGAAATAGGGTTTGTTATCGGTCGCTGGCCTGATGTTAAAATCGTACGCTGCAAAAAAAGCCTCTTTCCCGGATGAGGTTATTCTGTCTACATAGTCGAAAAAAAGATCATCCTGAAACTGGTTATAGCGCATCCGCTCCTCGGCACCTAATCCTGGCAGGAGAACCGGATCAAACATCATTGCTTCACAAAAAGTACGAATAGCTGCGATCTCCTTCTCCCCCAGAGGTGCCTTCGTCATAACAAAAGTTATTGTACCCCAGCTCCTGATGGCGGCAATATTATTTGTTGGATCTTCTATGCCTAACTCGTGAAGTACTTCTACCATCGTGGCAAGAATTTTCAGCGGGTTGCGAACAGGGTAGTCAATCCATGATGTTACGCTAATCATCCCACTAGCGCTGAGACTAAACCACATGTCCCGAAAAGCCTCCTTTGTAAGAATAAATTGCTCGTGCAATGCGTTTAATCCCGAGGAGCCGCCAAAGGTCCCAACTATAGGTAAAGTGATCAGGTCAAAATGCGTCGTATCCATTGATAAAAATGTACGGGCTTCAACATTATGGAGCGAAAGAGCTGAATGAGATAGCAAAGAATCTGTTTCAGCTGCTAACTCATGTTGTAGTATGGAAAGGATTGTGGAATTAGCTTCAACAGCAACAATATTTCTGACGCCGCGGGTGATCGCATGTGCTACGTCCATACCGGTACCGGACTGAAGTATCATTACGTTTTCTTGTTCCGCCATGGCATATGGTAGCGCAGACGTTGTATAGTCAAGAACCATAGAGGTATCCGTTCTGCTCCAGTCGGTGATGACACCAAACCAATCGCCATTTACAAACGCAGCCATTTTTGTTTGGGCCGGCTTCGGAGCGCTAAGGCTCATGCCCGGTGCATATCGCATCGCCGATGACGATACCATTTGAACATTGCCGTATGGACTTGTTTTCTCCAACAGAATTTTTGCATCCGGAAGAAGTAATGTTTTGCTAATGTCCTTAAATTCTGATTGGATTAACCGGGGGGGAATCACACATTTCCAAATGATGATCGATAAGGCAATCAATGAAAAACCAAAGTGCAGAAAACGCTTGTAACCTGGAGCTACGGTGAGGCCCGCCAATACGGGTAATATGGCAATAAGGGCAGGTAACTCATTTGGGAAAAACATCCTGACTAGAAATAGGGCAATAATACCTCCCACCCCGGATCCCAATAAATTTGCAAAGTAAACCTTCCCGATCGCATCCACATATCTGACGAATATCAACCCGATGGCTAAAGCGCCAAGGAAGAAGGGGATTAGGAACAACAGGTAAGTCAGCATCAAACGGCCAGTATGAGAATACTCAGCAAATAACAAATATGAATCAAAACGGAAAGCAGCTGTTTGCGAAATGCTTGTAACCGATGCTATCGCAATTCCAGTACAGGTCATTAAAAACGGAAGAAGGAATTCGGCATTATTTACCATCTTTTCCCGGAAGACCGCAAGCAGCGATGCTGCCGCGCCAAATCCCAAGAGTGCGATCGAAATCACCATGTAGGCGAAATGGTACCATTGAACGATGGAAAGGATTTGTATTAAAGCAAGTTGAAAAGCAATGATTGCTGCGGAAAGAAGGGCTATTGATAGCGGGATCTTGAATGCGTTCATTGCAGTTCAATCCTGCTTTCTCGTGAATGGTACAAAAACCACAGGCATTAAACTTTTGGTAGTTATTTTCTTTCCTTTTTTTTCTACCAACATAAGCATCTGATTCATGAACGGGGAGCCTATGGGGATAATCATTCTTCCGCCTTCCTTCAATTGCTCAAGCAAAGGAGGGGGAACAAATTCGGCAGCGGCGGTTACTACGATAGCGTCAAATGGTCCGTGTTCCTCCCAACCAAAGTATCCGTCCTTGACGCTGACATTTACATTTGTGTATCCCAATTTTTTTAGCCTGGCTGCAGCGGAATTTCCAAGCTCGGGTACAATTTCGATTGTATAAACTTCTCTTACTATTTCAGCCAGTACTGCGGCCTGATAACCGGAACCTGTTCCAATTTCCAATACTTTATATTCAGGTTTCGGCTTAATTGACTCGGTCATGTATGCAACAATAAAGGGCTGTGAAATAGTCTGACCGTATCCTATCGGCAGCGGTCTGTCCTCATAAGCGTTGGAAACATTGGTTTCAGGAACAAATAAATGCCGTTTTACTGACCTCATTGATTTCAACACAGCGTTGTCCTTTACCCCTCTTCGTTCTATGGTCTGCAAGACCATTTGCTCCCTTTTTTTTGCGAAGGGATCGTCTTGAAGGAATGCAATAATACATAGCGGTATGAAAACTAAAATCTTCATTCTTCTATGCGGCTGTGTGTGTGTTAAAGTTAAGATTTTTTGATCAATGGGCGAAGACACGATGCTGCATCATAGAGGGGTAGAAATCAGGGCGCTTTGGAAAGCCTCACGGTTGGAAATCGATAAGTAATTTTTTCAAATTTCTTGTTAAATGCTACATTAACCATTGATATAGTCCAATTAATGAGCATTGTTCCTTACTATGAAAATATACAGTCTATCAGCCTGCATTTTAATCACATCAGTAGCATTAGGACAGCAGGAAAGAAATCCCGAGAATCTCTCGAATGCGAAGCAATTTGTATTGTTCGATGTTGAATTTGCGTATACAAAAACCGATGCCGAAAACTCCCAACCCAGCAAATCACATTATTATGTAACAGGTAAAAGGTTGAATTCAAACAGGCCATCGGACTGGACTTCACCGGTGGACTATAGGAACGGGACGGTTCATATCCGCCTGGAAGTTCTCGAGAAGCCTAGCGGAGGGACCCCCACAACATGGACTTTATGCTACATTCCTAACAAGGGCCAGGGCAACGGCTACGGCTGCACCAATACGGGTATATATCGTGAAACAGGAATCTACGAAAAGGATGTAGCAATGACTTCGTTCTGGGAAAACGAATCTATCATCTGGACTGAAGGGATCAAGCAAATGGATCTTGTCATCAAAGATGATAGCGGTGGCCAGGGTCACGCTCACAAACGTTCGGATCATGAGAAATTCTTTCCTACAAGAGTCCGCATTACTATGGTGCAGGTAGCAGCGGGGGCGACTTATGATCCGAGTTTAGTGCAAACCGCCCACAAATAAAATCAAATACGGCAAAATGATACGCTCTCATGTCGAGTCGTCACCATATTCTGATTTCAAGAGATTAATTAATCTCAGCGTATATGGATACCATTGCCGCAACTTATCAACATAATTTTGCGTCCATCCACGAGATAGCCAGATCTTATTAAAGAGTATCTCGAGTTTTTCGTCATCATTGGACACAAGCGGCGGATTCATTCCGGTATATTCACCATTCTTAAAATATAGTGTATCATTCAGCGCTCTGAAATGAAGAATTTCACTCAAGGCTTCTGTAGCATCATTGATTGCCTTCGCGTATGGAATTTCAGCGGCATAAAGGCCTCTGACGATTTGATCGTAATAGGCAATGCTGTCCGCGATGCCACTACGTCGTATGTATAGGAATCCGCCCGAATATTTAAGCTGAAGCATGGTAGCATCGTGGCTCATAAATGCTGAATAGTATGTTACATGCATTTGCGAATACTTGTACAATAAGTATCTGGTTCTGGAAACATTGATTTCTGTTAATGGCAGGGCAAGCAAACTGTCAAGTCCTTTTATCTTTCTCTCGTTTTCAAATATCGCTTCCCTTAATCGCAGAGAATCTTGTACCAACTGGTTAATAAGGCTTTTAACATATTCCGCCTCCTTTTCCCGGCTGCTTAGATCTTCTCTAAGGCTCTCGGCAAGAAATCCGAGCGTTACTGCAACGAATATCATCAATCCCTCCAGCAGGTAGGCTCTCAGTGGCTTTCGCCCTTTTTTGGAATGCTCGTCCATGCTCGTAATATTTATGGTAATGATTTTCCACAAAGTTTGCGCGTGCTGGATTTAATGCTAGATCATAATTCCTTAGAATCTATCAACTTCAAAATTTGGGTCTAGGGATTAAACATGACTGTCCCTTCTACCGTTGTCCGCAACTTCCTAAGCGCTGTCAACATTTGTTGAGCTTCCTGCTCATTCTCAAATTCCAAATCAACAATAACGAAATTTGGATCGTCTACTGGGCGTGTCACGCGATATCTTTTCACGCCGGCTTTCTTTCTCCCGACTGGATCATTGTCAAAGGCTATCTTCCATCCTTCGAAGTTCGAAACTTTGTGCTCGATTTGTAAAATTATCATTTCTGGTAAAACTTTATTACAGGCTGCTTTCTCCAAATCATAAGAGGCACCGTAAATTCATAACGAGTTATTATAATCTTCCATCCAGGTCGTTAGCCAATCAATAACGCGAGTCAAAACATTTCTGTTACCGAGAATAGGTTACGAGTACACTAATGAAACTTTGCCGGACCATCCTTGAACCAATTGGGGAAATTAGATATATTTATCTTCATACCGATACAATGGATCTTGTTTTCGTTAGAGTCGCGCGGAAATTTGTCATGGTGATCGGCGCTCTTATTGTCGGCGCATGCAGTAAAGAATTGCTCGTTGTGCCCTCCTCAGATAACGTACCCATCGTATATGAGGCGCATGGGTTCGGGGACCCGACACTCGTATTCGTCCACGGCTGGTCGTGTGACCGGAGCTATTGGGATGCACAAGTGAAACCCTTCTCTCAAAAGTATCAGGTTGTAACTATCGATCTCGCAGGGCATGGTGAATCAGGCCATGAGCGCGATGATTGGACCATCGAATCCTTTGGTGATGATGTCGCATCCGTTGTAGAGAAGTTGGGCCTCAAGGAAGTAATCCTAATTGGCCACTCGATGGGAGGTGACGTGATTGTTGCGGCGGCAAAACGTCTATCCAGTCGGGTCAAAGGTTTGGTATGGGTGGATGTGTATAACAAGTTGGGCACTTATCGAACAACTGAACAAGTGGAAACTTTTATTGCGCCTTTCAGAAATAACTTTAAGGAAAAAACAGAAGCATTTGTAAGAGGCATGTTTCCTCCCGGCGCTAACACATCGCTTGTGTCGCGGGTTGCAAGAGATATGTCGTCTGCACCACCCGATATTGCCCTCGCGGCGATGAGGTCCTCAATCACTAATGATCGAAAAATAACAGGAGACCTGCGTGAGCTTAAACTTCCAGTGATAGCCATCAATCCCGCTCAGCCACCTGGTGATAGCGCTTCAATGAAACCGTATGGAGTGGATGTGGTGCTAATGCCCGGCGTTGGTCACTTTCTGATGATGGAAAAACCTGATGAGTTCAACAAGCTTCTTTTTCAGGCGATTGATAAATTTCTAGGAAAGGGGTGACCGGAGATTCTCTCTTAGGACTGTCTTAGTTTTCTTTCTTAATGAATTCCTGCAACCCCTTAGTAAATGATACCAAACTGACATCCATGTGGTCTAAATGGTTGTAAACGTGACTCTTGAATTCCAACTGTTTGACACTATTGCTTTCAATCTCAGCGGTCAAGTTTTTTACCGGCATAACTGACCAGACCGAGTCCTCTTGGCCGCCAACGCTCACAAAGAGTTTTATATCATTTGCACTCGTTCCAAGAACGGCCGGCAAGTCTTTTAAGTAAAAGTCATTGTACCAGAGCACCGGGCTGGCAGAGATAAAAGTGGAAAAGTTGTGGGTTTTGTTTTCGAGCTGTT
>JAICGJ010000066.1 GCA_025923195.1 Chryseolinea sp. | reverse complement strand
TTATTGGCTTCGCTCAATCCATCCCAGGATATTCCGTAGTTACCTTCTGAGATCGCCTTGATAAAACTATGGGCCTTCTTTAAATTTGCTACTAGCCCTAGTTGAGCCGCGCCTTCATTTTGATCCCGTCCATTTTCCCCTGAATTAAAGACCAGACTGTTGTTATTCTTGTATAGCTCCTCCGTTATATCTGCCAGTCTCCTATCGCTTCTGAGAATGCTTCTTGTTAACATGAATAGTAAGGGCAAACCTGATGCGATCAACAGAAGCTGCAGCACCAACAGATTGTCTAAGCCGTTGGTAATATCAGTTGCGGGGGATGCTTTTCCCTGCACATCTAAATTATTATTAACAGGAGGGTCATT
This sequence comes from Chryseolinea sp., assembly GCA_025923195.1. GTDB lineage: Bacteria > Bacteroidota > Bacteroidia > Cytophagales > Cyclobacteriaceae > Chryseolinea. Next base: position 27,274 of record JAICGJ010000066.1, on the reverse strand, counting down.
TTGTCCTGAAGCAATGTAATGTTTTACAGTTTTGTTTTGTGAAATAGTGAAAACGGTGAGAACGACGAGTAGTAGCGCGAACAGCGCGGTGGAAATGATTAACCCTTTTATTCTTAGAAATTGCATGTCTCTTGGTGGTCTGAGCCGATCGGTCCCTAGCCGATCAAAATCACATTAAAGGAACTCATTTTAGAGCGCAAGCCCAATCCGATGCAAGGAAATCGACGCATTAGGATTTTTGTCTTCTTCAGAGGGGATAGTGTTGGTTTTTTTTTGAAGTGCGACTGTTGAAATGGGTTGTTAATCGAGTCAAACTGCTTCAGCAAATGAATCTTTTTTATGCTTTTTCGCCCTGGACGGCATTTAAACGCATAACCTTGTGAGTTTCGGAAACCAATATTACATCGGTAACTATCCTCTCCGTAGACAAATTTTTGTGGGATGACTTAGCTTATAGTCCATCGTTCGACTGTCGATTTTATGCCTGTGGTTAACATAGCCTTTTGTATATTTTTTTACGCGGGCTTCAAATTCAACACAAACTCCATGTTCAAGGGATAATTTCTGAAAATTTTTTGTGTAGGCAAACCATACATGATGGGCCACGATTTTGTTTTCTTCTATATCAACGATATTCCTGAGCAAAACGGTTTCTTCATTGTGCCCGTGATAGCTTCTCTTTTTCCCCAGTTTTACAAACGTTCCTGCGAATTTCTTTCGGTCACCTTCACTTTTACTCAAAGTCAATCTCATAGCCGCGATTGAATCTTATACGTCCCTTCGATGGGAAAATGATCAGTAAATGTAACGTCGTTTCGGGTACTAAAATTCACTGCCTCGATGCCTTGGGAATAGAATTGATTATCGATTCGGAGCACCCGGAGTGTGTTACCATTGTAGGTGAAGCCAAAACCTTTACCGACCTGTTCAAATGAATTTTTCAGTCTCTTTCTCATAAATTGATACGAATAAGAGTATGGAAGCTCATTAAAATCTCCGACGCAAATCACAGGGTGCGGTGAGTTTTCAATGAACTTCGCTAAAATTTTGATTTGTTCGCTCCTTTCAAACACTCCCTCTTTCAATTTGCTAAATAAGATTTTCGTGGCTTCTTTCCTGGACTGAAAATCCGATGCATAGGCAGGATGATAATCTTTTAATCCCATAGATTCGAGGTGGACATTGACAACTCGAAGGGTATCGGAATCGATCTTTACGTCGGCATATGAAATGCGATTGAATCCGTTGTCACTTGCGAATATGTCCCCAGCCCTTATGATAGGGTATCTCGAAGTAATAATTGTGCCTACGACAAACCTTTGCCGTTTTGCTTCGACCGAGTCATGTGAGAAATAGGTGTAATATCCTTTGATATTTAAACCTTCTATTAAATCCGACTCATTGTATTTGAGGCTGACAAATTCCTGGTAGCATTGAATTTCAGCCTCCTGGTTAATGATCCATTCACCCATGCCAATGGCTGTATTTGCTCCATTGAAATCAACATCGATTTCGCGGTAATCTGAGCCGGAATTCATGTTGTAGCTTAGGACCCGGAAGGTTCTGCCGTTCATATCTTCATTTTGAAAAAAATGTTTTAGACCAAAGCTGCTCAGCAAGTAGTTGGAGCCAATGATGAGCGTTACAACATAATATAAACCTGATTTCTTCCGAAGTACCGCTGATGCAACCAGGAAAATCATATTTATAGCTAATCCGAACGGAATAAGGAAGGAGGTTAGCCACAAGTTATACTTTTCGGACGGAGGGATTTTACCTAGCGCATAAAGCATGGTTAACAGGACGGCTACTAGAAAATTAAAATACTTCACAACGATTTATACCTTACTTTTGATGAAAGCTTTCACTTACAAACTTTAAGACATCTGGTAAGGCGGTCCTCCAATAAGTCCAGTTGTGCTCACCGTCGCGTACCCTGAATTCGTGGGGAATTTTTTTATCGATCATAATACTATGTAATGCCATATTGCCTTTGATCAAAAAATCTTCATCACCGCAGTCGATATAGAACCTTACTTTCTTTATTTCTTCTGTGTTGCCTGTTTCTATGATTTTAAGAACAGAATTCTTATTATAATGGTCGGTGAGTCGATTTCTTCCTGTTAATTCTTTTTTTCCATAAATATCTCCGAGTACAATCTTCCACCGTTCATCGTTGCTATTTACGATTTCCTCATCCTCAAAAACACCGGCGCTTAACGGGGCGGCTGAGGAAAACAACTCCGGATGTTTGATGGCCATGATCAAGGTACCATAACCGCCCATGGATAGGCCTGATATTGCTCGGTATTGCTTGGTCGGACGCGTCCGATAAGTAGCATCAATGAATGGGATGAACTCCTTGACGAAATAGTCCTCATACTTCACTTTTCCGTCGTAACTGTTAACAAACCAGGTAACACCACCGTCGGGCATGACGATGATCATAGGTGCCGCTTCGCCACTTTGAATGGCTCTGTCGGCAATGAGATGTGCTTCACCAAATTGTGTCCAGCCAGTTTCGTCATCAGTATAGCCATGCAGTAAATACAGTACTGGGTAGCGGCGATTAGAGGTTTCGTAGTCAGCAGGTAGGTAGACGCTGTATTCCATATCTTTTGACAGGATGGCGCTCTTTACCTTAAGAGTTTCCTTTAACAGACCCACTTGTGCAAATGCATGAGATGCGGCGACTAGGAGCAAGGGGACAATGAATCGTGTCATAGATATTAATAAGAGCGTAATTTTTGAAACGTGGGAAGCAATGTATAAAAAAAGGTTTTATAAATACCTGAAATTCCTCACAGCTGGTTCTACTGTGTTGCATGCTGCAAGATTTCTGTTGCACGTTGAAGGAAGGGTAACTGGTTAGGATGAATCATTCTTGCTGCCTGGTCAAGTGTCATCCACTCGGCGCGGTCAACTTCTGGGATGTCAATGAATTTTTTTGATGCGGGTGGCCATTCCATGGAGAAGATATTTGATGCGATCCCATTTTTTGCATCCCAATTTCCTTCGAAGCACCAAGCGTGTATTATTTTACCACTCTTGAGTTTGATATTACCAAGCGGGTAAAATGGGGGTGAAGGTTTAATGCCGGTCTCTTCAAAAAATTCTCGTTGAGCAGTCTGCAAAATCTTTTCGTCTCCTTCCGGCAAACCCTTGGGAATGCTCCAGACCCCTTCATTCTTCTTTGCAAAGAAAGGGCCTCCCGGATGAACCAGAAAAAACTGCAGTTCATTTTCTTGCTTGCGAAACATCAGCAAACCTGCCGCAACTTTGGCCATTCCTTATTTTTTTGAATTTAACGTTAGGTCTCGCTGCAAAATAGTGATTGCAATATAGCTGAGCAACATTTAATGCATGCCAAATACCAGAACTGATCCGTGTGAGGTACCGTAAATTAATTGACGAGGAGTTTTGATTTATGTATGGAAATGATCTGATTCCCTCCAATACGACGGAAGTTCGACACCACGGTACTATGACTTGCGCATCGTTATGAATTGCATCCTAGTCATAGTCTTTTACTGCTTTCCCATGCTGATCAAAGCGGTGTACTTTAACCTGGTCACCCTCGCGCATTTCAACGAGGAAACTGTCATTGTTCCTGTTGCGGTAGATAGTTGAGTTTTTTTCCCACCCCTTGTACTGCTTACCTTGTAGCGTGGTGCGCAGTTTTGCAGGTACCTCCGAAGATTGTATCGCGGTCATATCTTTTCGGTAGTCATCCGATTGTTCTTGTTTTTGTGTCCCAACGCCGGGCCCTTCTCTTTGCTCGGCCGCTTCATCCTTGACTTTTGTCGTATCTTGTGCAAATGCTGTCGCCGTAGCAAACAACAACGCACTGGCTAGAATTAATTGTATTTTGTTCATGGGTGATAGGTTTTGTATAACGCATCTACTATTACCATGACGACTTTAAAACTCATGCCAATATGAATAGGGTGTCGTTTTCACCTCTAAAGCGTATCATGAGGAAATTTTATGGTTTGTTAGTCGAAAATGGGTATCTCGAACACGCTGCATTACACAGGATGTGTGGGAATGAAGATAATTTTCCACACCTTCGGAAAAGCACTCATATAATGAATCAACCTTCAAGCAGACTATTTTTGATACCGTATTGTTCGCTTATGCGTCTTACTTTTGCATTAAAGGCATTCCGATACCACGATGGTGTTTGCGTTCCGTAGGCGAACAATTTCTTATACTTTTCTTCTAAATGGGGGTAGTGTTTTTTAATCGCAGTTAACATTAGGGGTTTGCTATCATGGGGTCCAACACCGAACAGGGTTATTGATGCTGGAAAAATATATCGTACACCAAGTTGCTGAAGGGTTCTGAACATGTTAAGCAGCTGCTCCTCGGTGTCGGTGATGTAAGGCAGCAAAGGCATAAGACTTACTCCGCTATGAAAAGTGTTGTTGAGCGCTTGCTTCAGCGTGCCCAATCGTTTAGTAGGAGCGGGCGCGCCGGGCTCGAATATTTTTCCGACTTGATCGTCAAGCGTAGAGAAGGAAAAAGTAATAAATACTTTGTCGATCCCGGTTGTCTCAAGATCTGCAGGTAAGATTGCATCCTTTCTTATTTTCTCCAACAAGTCAAAGTCCCTGGTAACAAGCTCGGACTTTGTGATAATGTGTACTGGGAATTTATAGCGGTGTATCGTTTCAAGCAATTTGCGGGTAAGCCCATACTTGCTTTCAACGTGTAGGTATGGATCAGTTGCAGATGATAAAACAATATATCCATACTGGTTCTTTTTGGCCCGGGCAGCGAGTTGTTTTTCCAGTATTTCCAAAGCATTGATTTTTACCGCCAGCCTTTCTTCCATGTGCTCACCATACTTGCTCCCACGGATATAACAATAGAGGCAGTTGAATGAGCAGGCACTGTAAGGATTGATGGTATAGTCGTCCAGAAACCAAGGATCCCTGCGCTTGGTTTTATTTAAGACCGTCTTTACCAGTATTTCATTAGGCATGAAGCATCAAGGCGCATTTACACCTGCGTAGGTCTGACGAACGATCTTGCCGTTCCGGATTATGAAGGTATCGGTACCGAACGACAGGTTGATCTTGGGTGATTCGGCCTTCCAGATAATGTAGCCAACATCTCCTTGGACGATCGATTTGTCGAGCTGAAATGTAGTTGAGTCTTTAGGGAATACAGTGAATGCAAATACAAAATTCTCGCGAATTTCACTCAGGCCTTTATAGGTGCGGTCTGGCGTTATCAAAACAGATTCTTCTACATAATCTGCCATGGTTTCCTCCAGGTCGTTGGCTTGAAATGCATCCCAGTGATGTTTTAATACTTGCTCAGTAGTCTCTGCGTTGATTGAGGAGTCATTGACTGTCTCTTGTTTATCGGTACACTCAGTAAGAAGTATTAAAGCGATAAACGAAAGTGTTAGTGTTTTCATTGCCATATTTTTGTTGCGAGGATGAAGGTAATTAATAGAAAGCAGATCAAGAACCACCATTCCAATTTTCGTTGATTATAATTACCTAATCGATGTGATTTTATCGGGTTATCTGATATAATCAGGAACGATAAGAACGCAGCGATACGATTGGCTTAAATACACCTTTTTCAATAGGTTCAGGACCTGATAATGACTGCGTTTTTCTGAAAAAGTTAACTGCTTGCCTTGAACACAAAAGATATTTAACTTAATATCGGTGTGATAGTGTTGATTCCTTCCAAAAACTTTTCGGCGGTGTATTGAGCATCTTTGCTCTTTAGCTTTTGAATATTCCTTTTGTAAGACGGGTTTGACAGAAGTTCTTTGATGCTTAGCCTCATTTGTTCTATGGATTCAGCAGCGGCGTTTCCTCGAAGTCCCAGCCCATGATAGACTGCTCTGGCAGCATTTCCTTTGGGATCATATTCCTGATGAATTGGATACAGCAGCATCGGGACTTCAGCATAAACTGCCTCTTTAATTGAATTGAGTCCACCATGGCCAATAAACAAGTCAGCCTGCTTCAAAACTTCCAGTTGGGGAACAGAACTAAAAATGTGAATATTCTTTGACGGGGGAAAGCCTGTGACAAGTTCGGTTGACGACTTCAAGGAAATAACAAGAATATGGTTTTCGTAAACTGCAAGTGACATCAATTTCTGTACGAAAGGCGAAATGATATTAACTTGTTTAGGCGCAATTGTGCCAAAGGAGCAATAGATCAATTTTAAGTCTTCGTCCTTTTTTAGCGCAAGAATTTGCTCGGCTGTTCTTCCATAACCATCTTCGATTACTTCATTCCTCGCCTCATCCGTCATGAAACCAACATAAAATTGTCTTGGTTGTGGTTCATAACTCGGGAAGTCGAATTCGCGCGGAGCTAAAATAAATTCACAAACATCAGCAACTGCAAAATTTAAAAGATTCGGAATACCGGAAATGTATCGGTTTGGAACCGCGTTCTTTTTAATCCTTCTTTTGACGATGAGGCTGTCATCGAAGCCCAAATGAATGAGCTTAGACTTCCATGATTTCTTCAACTTATTCCAAAGCATCTTTCGGACTGCCTTTGCAACCATTCGCTCATCGTCGGGAAGCAGGTCGCTATTTAATGGTGGATGCCCTCGTAAAACTTGCAGAGGAAGCATTGAATTGATCATGCCGACCTTAATGCCGCGGCTAGCAAGATATGGATACAGGACAATGAAATCCGTGGCCTGCAATGTGTCTAACAGGATTATTTCGGGCTTGAGTTCCTCGAGCATCCAATAGATCTCCACTTCGCGATCACTAAATACTTTGTCGGTTATCCGGTCCCTCAGCGCCGAGAAATAAACATGCCTTTTTTTATTAATCACGTTAACCCAGGTTTCCAGCCCCACTCCAAAGGGAATTGTCTTCAATAGGTAAAACTTAAAGCCAAGATGCGCAACGAGTGGTTGAAAATAACGAGAACCTGAGAAGTATACTTCGAAATTGGCTGCTTGAAGGATCTTCGCGACCTTTGAAAACGCGATGACGTGGCCTTGTCCGTGATAAAACAGAAAGATTACCCTTTTCATTAAGTTAGCCATTCTAGTGGGTTGATTGCAGCTGAAACCTTCATTTCAGAAAGCTATCTGACGGGAACTGTCCGGATCATCTTAGAGAACAGGGTTGGGAAAAATCGCTTAAGATAGACGGCGCTGATTTCCTTTCCCCCTATGTAGACTTCCTCGCTATGGTTTTCCATAGCGCGAACAATTTTCTGTGCACACCATTCAGGCGATTTCTTTCTGTATTGCGACTTGTCCATTTTGCTTTGAGGAGAACCATTGCCTGTTAAAGCATTAACAGAAAGGTTGGTGTGTATGAATCCAGGACAGATCATGGTAACTGAGATGTTATCCGTCCAATGTTCGGCCCGAAGGGAGTCGAAAAAACCATGAAGAGCGTGTTTGGACGCAGCATAGCCAGACCTCAAGGGTGTTCCGAATTTTCCGGTTAGGCTAGTCACCGTAACATAGTGGCCTTGCTTGCGTTGGATGAAGTGCGCCAGTAGGTGTTTGCTCAATGTTATGGTGCCGAAGTAGTTTACTTCCATGAGATGCCGATACACCTCAAGGGATGTTTCGCGGATCAGGCTTCGTTGCCCAAGTCCTGCGTTATTAATTAAGACATCGATCTGCCCGAATTGTTGAATTGCTGACGCAGTTGTTTTTTCGAGCGTATCTGATTGCGCAAGATCCAAGGGAACGATTCTGATATTTGTTTGACCATTGGCGCAGCTTTGCCTTACGCGCTCTAGTTCACGTATCCTCCTCGCGGAAAGTATTAGTCTGAGATTTCTTCTGGCTAATTCGTAGGTTAAGGCCTCGCCGATTCCAGAAGTTGCACCGGTGATCCAAATTACTTTGTTCTTGATATCATGCATGGATCTAGGGGTGTTTCAGATTGTCGAGATAATCCAATTTCCAAACAGGATTATGCGCTACCTCGAAAAGATGGCCATCAAGATCTCCGAAGTATCCACTATAGCCGCCCCGATAGATTCGCCGAGCGGGTATGAAGATTGTTGCACTCAACAACGCGACTTTTGTTAGTACTTCATCCACTTCTTTTTGATTTAGCATTATTCATATACCCCTTGGGTTATAGGATTTAATTTCTGTCTGATGAGCCAGCTATTTTTTTTCGTAAACGACAAAGTCAAAACTATAGGCATGACGCTCATCCGTATCGTGATGAACACGTGATATTTCGCTCCATCGATTACGGTCGAACACAGGAAAAAATGTGTCACCCTCGATTTCCGCATGGATCTCGGTAAGGTAAAGCCGGTCGGCATACGGGAGTCCTAGCTTGTAGATTTCCGCACCACCGATAATAAAAGCTTCCGGTTCTTTATTCACCTTTGCTATGGTCAGCCCCTCGTCTACGGAGTCGACCACCAGGCAGCCAGGAGCTTGGAATTTTTTTTGCCGCGTAACTACAATGTTGATTCGCTCGGGAAGCGGTTTAAATTTTTTCGGAATTGAATCATAGTTTTTCCTACCCATAATAGTATGGTGGCCTTTCGTCTTTTCCATGAAGAATTTAGTATCGTCAGGCAACTTCCAGGGAAGGTCGTTATTTTTACCAATGACCCGGTTCTTGGACATTGCAGCAATCATGGAAACAATCATAGGAGCCGTTGTATAAAGTATGAAAATACAAAATTAACCGGTCAAAGAATTGAAATGATCAATCGGTTAATTTATTTCCCCTGAAAAATTCCTGGATCGTCATCCTCTTCTTGCCCTCGGGCTGAATTTCATCGAGGGAGACCCACCCGTCGATGCTCCTCACATGAAGAAAATTTTTGTTATCAGTATGAATGGGCCTGTCATCGGAGGTAGAGTTCTCGACAATTGAAACTTTAAAGATCTTGAATGTTTTACCAGCAATTGTTGCCCATGCCGCTGGGTGTGGGCTTAGTCCGCGAACAAAGTTTCGTATTTCTCCGCTGCTTTTTTTCCAATCGATTTCACAATTGTCCTTGAAGATCTTAGGAGCGAGTCTGACGGGTTGGTCATTCAGCTGCGGAACAGGAACATAATCGTTATTTTCAATCGCTTTTACAGTCGTTAAGACCAGCGCTGCACCCTTGATCATCAATCGGCTGTACAAGGAACCTGCATCGTCGTCACCAAGAATTGGTTCCTTCACCTGGAATATGATGTTACCTGTATCAATTTCATGCTTTAGAAAAAAAGTGGTAACCCCAGTCTCCTTTTCTCCATTGATGATAGCCCAGTTTATAGGTGCGGCACCACGGTACTGCGGCAGGAGCGACGCGTGTAGGTTAAAGGTTCCAAGCGAAGGCATAGACCAGACTGCTTCCGGTAACATCCGAAAGGCCACTACGATTTGCAGGTTAGCGTTGAAACTTTTTAACTGTTCCAAGAATTCAGGTGACTTGAGATTGTCGGGCTGCAGTACCACGAGGTTATGCTTAAGCGCACACATCTTGACAGGCGAGTATACTATTTTTTGCCCGCGCCCTTGCGGTTTATCTGGAGCAGTAATAACGGCTGCGATATGGTAATTATTCTCAATAAGTATTTCGAGGCTGGGCACAGCAAACTCAGGCGTGCCCATAAAAACGATTCGAAGCTGCGACATATGGTGCGAAATAAAGCATTTAACTGAAAATTATGTACATGGGAATTCGATATCTAAAGATTTTGCGTATCTAGTCACATGAATAAAAATAAGGTCGACATTAAATATGCGAGCTTGTTCCCTTTGCCCTTTCGATTCCTGGCATTCCTTTTTTTCCTGTTTGCGCTCGCCCTGGTAATGGACAGGACCATTTTAGCAATCGTTCTGATGATAGTAAGCGGATTCGTTATTTCCGGATACGAAGGCACTGAGATAGATATGGCTGCAAATACCTACCGGGAATACAAATCCTTCTTTTTTTTCAAAAGTGGAACTATGATGAAGTACTCCGGCATTGAAAAGATTTTCGTAAACACAACCAAGACAACACAACAATTCTATACTGCGCACACGACGAAGTCTTCCATTTTCGACAACGTTGAGTTCAACGGATTTTTGAAATTTGACAACGGTGAGAAAATACATTTGCTGCGCAAGCGAAAGAAGAACGACTTGATCAACGCGCTTGAGAAGATATCTGCGTTGTTAAAGGTTCCTGTGGAAGACAATACAGTAACCCGGTAGTAAGACTTAACTCACGTTAGTCTCTCAATTCTTTTCGCAAGTACTTTGAACAAATCGGACACTCCTTCCACCTGTGACTTCTCGCCGGGCAAAATTGGCGGCCAAAATAGATGATCTGCAAATGGGCTTTGTTCCATTTCTCTTTTGGTATTAAGCGCTTCAAGTCTTTTTCGGTTTGCTCTACACTTTTCCCGTTGGTGAGTCCCCAACGGTAGGCAAGTCGGTGAATGTGGGTATCGACGGGAAAGGCAGGCAATCCAAACCATTGTGTCATAACCACCGAGGCAGTTTTATGTCCGACGGCCGGCAAGGATTCAAGATCTTCAAATGTATTAGGAACTTTCCCATCGAATTTTTCGACGAGAATTTTAGAAAGCCCGTGGATACCTTTCGACTTCATGGGCGACAATCCGCACGGCCTGATAATGTCGCGGATTTCTTCGACACTCATCTTTAGCATATCGTACGGATTATCCGCTTGTCGAAAGAGCAATGGCGCAGTTTTGTTTACCTGGACATCAGTACATTGCGCGGATAGCAAGACCGATATCAACAATGTATATGCATCTTTATGATGCAGCGGCACCTCCGGATCGGGAAAATGTTTTTCCAGTATATCTAAGATATCGTTTACCTTTTCTGATTTTGTCATTGTTATGTTTCAGGTTAAGGTTTGAAGTTTCAGCTTGCTTGGCATCAACCCACATGATACTTACGGATACAATAAATATTTCTTTCGCATTTCTTTGTATGCGTTAAGATCTTTTTGCCATGTCTGACGGATCTGATCTTCGGTAAATCCATTGACGATCTGATGCCTTAAAACAGTATCGCCTGCGAGGCGCTCAAAAAATGGTGTGAAGAAGTTCTCTTTGTTTGGAAAGACTTTGTACATATCGAGCAGATAATGAAGGTCGACTTTTTTTGGAACTGAAACTTCCCGAAGGTCAAGTCCATAACAAAGCCTATTCTCCTGCGGAGGATTTATTGCCATTCCCTTTATGGTAACGGGTGTGAACTGAAACGAGAAATTCTTTAAGTCAGGATGACCTATTGCCTGGAAAGGAAATGGCGTTCCCCGGCCCAGGCTAAGAACCGTACCTTCAAAGAAACAAATTGACGGGTAAAGTTGCACAGCCTGGTCGTTGGGTAGGTTCGGTGAGGGTCGGAAGGGCAATGAGTATTTATCGAGATGTGCCCAATTCCTTAATTGAATAATCTCCAGTTCGCAATTTATTTTCCCAGCAAGCCAACCCTCGCCATTTATCATTTGAGCGAACTCGCCAACCGTCATTCCGTGCACGACAGGCACCGGATGCATGCCGACAAACGATTTGTGTTGAACTGAAAGAATGGGGCCATCAATATAGCTGCCGTTCGGGTTAGGGCGATCAAGCACGATCAATTTCTTGCCATTCTCAGCACAAGACTCCATTATGTAATGAAGTGTTCCGATGTAAGTAAAAAAACGAACACCTACGTCTTGAATGTCATAGACGATGATGTCAACATCGGAAAGTTGGTCCGGTGCCGGCTTCCTGTTTTTCCCGTAGAGAGACACAACAGGCAAACCTGTTTTGGTATCAAATCCATCTTTAACGTACTCACCATTGGCAGCATCGCCACGGAAACCATGTTCCGGAGCCATTATCTTTTTAATGGATACACCAAGACTTTTCAGTGTATCGGCCAAGTGAGTTTCTCCCACGGTAGCCGTATAATTTACCACCAGTGCTATGTTCTTGCCCTTGACCTTTGGCACAAGAAGGTCTAGTTGAGAGGCCCCAACCAAAACAGGGGGCCGGGAAACCACAAGTGCAGATGAATCGGATTGTTCTGCATTGGAATTTTCATTGCGGCCGCACCGAAAGCAAAATACTGCCAACAGGAATATAAAAATCATGGACCTCATAATATCTTTTAGATGCTAAATTGAATTCATGGTGTTGGTTGTGGACGGATGTTATCTTATTTTGCGAGTGAACAACATCGCCGAAAAGTTAGCAATACCCTTTGAACCTTTCTTATTTCATATCCAAAAGAATTAGCCGCCAGCAAAAGCAAGGATTCGCTTCGTCTATTCATAGCATAGCGATAGTTATTGTGGGCGTTGGGCTAGCCTCGGTTATTATATCGTTTCTCATTATGCGCGGTTTTCAGGAAACGGTGATGAATAAGATCTATAGCTTCAATGGACACTTAACGGTAACGAAGTATACCATGAACTATTCGCTGGAAGAGCAACCAATGAATTATCGCATTGACCTATACGAAAACCCGGAAGAATATCCATACATCAGACGCGCGCAGGAGTACGCGCACAAAGCCGGTTTGATAAAGACCGAAAGTGACGATATCCTAGGTGTTGTTTTTAAGGGCGTTGGCAAGAAATACGATGTGAATTCATTCACAGAAAATATTATTGAAGGCAAGTTTATCGATCTACCGGATTCTGGTTATTCGAATCAGGTAGTAGTGAGCAGGATCATCGCTAATAAGCTTCAAGCAAGTGTTGGCGACGATGTCATCATTCATTTTTTTCATTTTCAAGGTCCACCGCGGGTTCGGAAACTTACAATCACGGGAATTTACGAAACTAATCTTTCCGAGTATTTTGATAGCAAGTTTATCATTGGAGACCTGCGCATGATCCAACGATTGAACGACTGGTCGGATAGCATAGCCGGAGGGTTGGAGATATTTCTTAAGGATCCGTCGTCAATTGACGAAGCGGGTTATGCTATTGCCGAAACAATGGATTTTGACCTTAATATTGAAGCCGTTTCAGATAAATACATTCAGGTATTTGAATGGCTGAGTTTACTCAGCAGGCAAGTCGTTATCCTGCTGGGCATTATACTCATTGTCGTTAGTGTGAATATCGTCTCTATCGTACTGATCCTGGTGATGGAGCGCACCCAGATGATTGGTATACTAAAAGCGCTGGGAGGAGGGAACCGGTTTATTAGAACCATATTTATATACAGCGGAGTAAGCCTTATTACAAAAGGGCTTCTGCTAGGAAATTTGATTGGACTGGGATTATGCTACATACAATATCGATTTAAGGTGGTTAAGCTCAACCCACACGACTATTACATGAGTTTCGTACCCATCAGTTGGGAATGGGAGGTTGTTGCGGTGCTAAACATTTTTACTTTTTTTATCGTTTCACTCGTGTTATTGTTACCAACGATGGTAATTGCCCGGATAAATCCGATCAAGGCAATCCGTTTTGACTAACTATACACCGCTAAACTTCAAATAATTTTATATTTTTGTTTTATAAGGAGCCCACCTTATTCGAAATGTTACAATGTTATGCAGTTAAAATTCAAAAATCCGGTTAGGCCAGATCTAACCAACACTATTCAGAAGCGAAACAGAAGACTTCAGGCGTTTTTTAGCGCTAAGAATCTGGACGTAAGGTTGCACGGTGATGCCCAAAATCCACTAATGGTTTTGTGTGGATGTGTAGGCCTGTCAGCTTATGTTCACAACTTTGATCTCCGGCTGTTGGATAAACCCAATCAGGGAGAGGTTATGAAAATTTACAAGCTTACTGAAATCATTCAAGGAACGCGTGAGGAAGTGGTGGAGTGGATTCAACAATATCCACAAATGCCATTGTTTCGCATTCAGCACAGTTCCAGCAAGCTGTTCTTATGCGGTTTCAATTTTGTGGACCGGGAGCAAAAACTGGGAAGGTATCCCGTTTTTGCCCGCGAAGACTATCACATTTACAAACAGCGTGAGGCAGCTGAAGACATCCTGAACATGCTAAAGGAAGACGGGTATGATGCTGAAATAACCGAGCCAGATCTGGAATTGGTTAAATCGCATGTTGGACCTGTTACGTTTATCGGGTTTCAGGAGTGAAATTTTAAAAAAGCGGTTTAAGAAGATTGTCCCATAGGGATATACTTCTTAAACCAGCTTTGTATAGTCATTTGTAGGACTCCAAAGAAAGCTTCTTTAAATATTCCTGCAGACATCTTTGACTCGCCCAAGGTCCTGTCAGTGAAAATGATTGGAATTTCTTTTAGGATAAATCCGAATTTCCACGCCAGAAATTTCATTTCTATCTGAAAGGCATATCCCACGAACTTGACGTTGTCTAACGGAATAGACTCCAAAACTTTTTTTCGATAACAAACAAAGCCAGCTGTTGTGTCGCGGATCGGCATGCTTGTAATCAACCTGACATAGCTGCTTGCGAAGTAAGAGAGCAACACCCTTCCAATTGGCCAATTGACCACATTTACCCCTGTGGCATAGCGTGATCCGATAGCAACATCGCTGCCGCGTTCTGAGCATGCCAAGTACAAATTGACAAGATCTTTTGGATCGTGCGAGAAATCGGCATCCATCTCAAGCACAAAGTCGTAGCCTTTTTCCATCGCGTATTTAAAACCCGTGATGTACGCAGTGCCAAGTCCGAGCTTGCCTGGTCGTTTTACCAAATGAAGCTTCGTTTCGGTTTCAGTGTTGTATTCCTTCTGAAGTTTCTCCACAATTTCGGGAGTTCCGTCAGGTGAGCTATCATCGACGATCAGAATGTGAAAATCTTTTGCCAACCCGAAGACGGTGTCTATAATCGCGCGAATATTGTCGCGTTCCTTGTAAGTCGGAATTATAACGATGGCGTTGGTCAAGAAATAGCAGGCTTATAACAAATCTATAAAATCTGATTCTTTAAACAATCGTTTTCGCAGTTTGGAAAATTTGAATTTTAGCAGTATAGCTCCAACTTCCTGGTCCGGAAACCAGACGGTCGAAAAGGACACACACGCACACATTGGGTGAATTTTAATCGGTATTTGCAGCGATACGATTTCCATTTGGTTTTAGAAAAAAACCCGAAACAAAGCCTCGGGTTTTTTGAACAGACATCAAGCCATTGCCATCTCATGTGCTTGTTTTTCCAGTTTGCTCTGGAGGTCATAAGGGACCACGGCAAATTCTGCAAAATGTTGTTTGAAACTCGCTCGACCTTGCGTGAGAGATCGCAGCGTAGTTGAATAACGATCAAGCTCCGCAAGTGGCGTTCTGGCTTTTATGATTTGAAAATTTTCCTTGCTATCCATACCCATGATTATAGACCTTCGGGTTTGGAGATCCCCCATCACTTCTCCCATCACATCCTCAGGGAGCATAATCTCAATGTCATAAATAGGCTCAAGCAATTGCGGTTCAGATTTCATGAACGCGTCCTTAAATGCCATCATGCCGGCAATCTTGAAAGATATATCATTGGAATCCACCGGGTGCATTTTACCATCGTATACCATTACACGTACATCTCTTACATAGGATCCAGTGATGGGTCCCTCTTCCATTTTTTCCATTACGCCCTTCAATATGGACGGAATAAAACGCGTGTCAATCACACCGCCAACGATGCAATTGTAAAATACAAGTTTACCTCCCCACTCCAAGTCGATCACTTCTTTGCCCCGTACAGAAAATTCTGTAGGTTCAGGCATTCCATCGTAGTAGGGCTCGACTTTCAAATGAACCTCACCAAATTGACCGGCACCTCCTGACTGTTTCTTGTGGCGATAGGACGCAGTTGCAGATTTCCGGATCGTTTCGCGATAGGAGATACGCGGCGTATCAAACGTTACGTGAAGTTTATAATGGTTTTCGAGGAACCATTTGCAGACGGCGAGGTGTAGTTCACCTTGGCCGGATATTATGAGCTGTTTTATTTCCTTTGAATATTCAACCTGAAGGGTGGGATCTTCCTGATGAATTTTTTGCAGTACTTCACCAATTTTCTCATCATCATTCTTGCTCAACGCGGTGACTGCTGTACGGATTCTCGGCTCAGGAAATTCAATTTCTTTGACGGTTATATCATAACCTTTGGCATGAAGTGTCTGATTAGTATACGTGTCTTTTAACTTGAGGGTGGCGCCAATGTCTCCCGCCACAAGTTTTTCTACAGGGTTGCGCGTTTTCCCATCCATGATAAAAAGATGATGGAAACGCTCTACAGCGCCTGTCTGGCTGTTGATAAGTTCCGAGGTGGTTGAGACTTCACCGGAAATTACTTTGAAAAATGAAAGTTTGCCCAGATTGGGTTCAAGGTGGGTTTTAAATACGAATAGAACGGTTTGCCTGCTGGGGTCGAAGGGAATGGGCTCGCCCTCCGTTGACGTTTCTGGTTTAGCTTCCGAGGGCGAAGGTGCAACGTTATCAATGAAGCCCATCATTCTACCACTTCCCATATTTTTTTTAGCAGACATCACGAACACCGGAAACACATCATGATGAATCATCCCCAGTTTCAATCCTTCGCGCATCTCATCTTCGTCAAGTGTACCGCGCTCAAAATATTTCTCCATTAGTTTTTCGTCATTCTCCGCGGCTTTTTCCACTAATTCATTGTGCAACTTTTCGGCGCGATCTTTTTCGGAATCCGGTATGGGAAGTTTCTCCGGTCGGCCGCCTTCGGGTGGGAATCGATACATCACCATCTTCAATAAGTCGATGATCTCATTGAAATTTTCACCCTGATTAACCGGATACTGCATCTGAACTACCGCGCTCCCAAAACGATCTTTCAGTGCTGACAATGCAGAATCAAAGTCGGACTTGGGGTGATCGACCTGGTTGACAGCAAAGATTACGGGCTTTTGAAACTGGTCGATGTAGTTCCAAATTAACTCTGTACCCACCTCTACACCATATTGTGCGTTGATGACCATGATGCACGTATCTGCTACACGTACGGAGGCTATCATTTCGCCAATGAAATCGTCAAAACCAGGTGTATCGATAATGTTGATCTTATAATCCCTCCATTCGGTATGCATGGACGATGCAAATACGGAATTGCCCCGTTCCTGTTCAATTTCGTGGTAATCTGAAATCGTGTTTTTGCCATCGATGGTACCTCTTCGGTGAGAGATACCTGCTTCAAAAATCATGTCTTCGGCCAGCAACGTCTTGCCGGCCTTAGGCGCCCCCAACAGAACAATGTTCTTAATGTGTTTTTCATCATAGATTTTCATGGTGGTAGTATTTTAGTGGTAAATGTCCAAGCCTCTTCCTCCTCCGGAGATTGCGCAAACCAAAAGTCACCGAAGCAGCTAGGCTTTGGAAAATGAATAATTTTTCGCCTAATGAACCCACAAGGTATTTCATATGCGAGCGATTTGAAAAAACCAGAAGGCAGGAAAACTGAAATGAATGTAGCCAAAAAATAAGAATAATGTAAGCGGAACTACCCTGGCCTTGGCAAAAGTGAGGAACGGTAATATTCTACGGAAATAGGAAATTTGGGGGTGTAAGGGAATAAGGAAAGGTATAGGGTATAAGGTATAAGGTATAAGGAATAAGGTGTAAGGGAATAGGGTTTAGGGTTTAAGGTATAAGGTTTAAAGTTTAAGGTTTAAAGTTGTAGAACCAGTTGGAGTGCCTGTTTGCAAAAGCACCGGGGTGATGAGGGATAAACGTCTGCATTGCGGCTGATCAGTTTAAGAGAATAGGCTCTTTTGCTGTCTTTTCAGGACCCCGTCATGCGACTGTCTCATAACGACTTCGGCCAATAATCCGAGGGAAAAATTTTCAGAATGTTAATTATTTTGAGTTGCTTTGGCTCTCTTAGCAACCACCCCCTAAATTTTTCGGATATGAAAAAAATACTGTTCATGTTCTTATTATCAATTTCTTTCCTTGCAAGAGCACAAGATTTTGAAGGCGTCATGACTTGGAAAATTACACCGCAAATGGATGCGGCAACAAAAGCCAGGATGGATGAAGCTCAGAAGAGAATGAATGATCCCGCAACCCAGGCGCAAATGAAGGAAATGCGTGAGAAGATGAACGATCCGCAGTTCAAGGCGATGCTGGAATCCAACCCGCAAATGAAAGCTCAAATGGAGCAGATGCTGAAAATGTCTGAAGGCGGTGCGGATAATTCTTATATGCCAAAAAATATGGTCGTGAAAATAAAAGATCAAAACACGTTGACCAAGATGGAAGGTGGCATTATGGGCCCAATGGAGGTCCTAACCTTAAAAGACAAGAATGCGACTTATAGAATTGATCGCGAAGCAAAAACTTATTCCGTTATGTCATCGGAAGGATTGGACTCTATGAAAGTGTCGGACGCCAAAATTACTAAGACTGGAGAAACTTCAAAGATTTTGAACTACCCCTGCGTCAAATATGTCGCGGAGTCCAGTATTCAGGGCCAGCCAGTTCAACAGATTTTCTGGACAACGACGGCTATAAAAGGTTTGGATCTCAAGGATCTGGCCCGTCAGCAGATGGGCAATAATCAACAGGCGCTATTCTATGAAAAGATCGAGGGCGTTCCCTTAAAGATTGAACTGAAGCATTCTCAGTTCGGAATGATTATGGAGGTGATATCATTGGAAAAACAGTCTCTTTCGGCAGCCGATTTTTCCATTCCCAAAGACTTCAAAGAAACGCATTAAGGACTCATCCCGAGCTTGTTAACATTTTCACATTTCCCCGGTGTCACAAGTCAGAAAGAGTTCCTTCTATATCTCAACCGATAAGTCTAAATTGGACGTGGGTCTGATTCATCGTTATTTGTCCAGTGAGTCTTATTGGGCAAAAGGTAGATCGTTGGAAGTGGTGAGCAGATCGATTGATAATTCACTCTGCTTTGGGGTTTTCCAAAATGATGCGCAGATAGGATTCGCAAGGGTGGTATCTGACTATGCTGTATTTGCATGGATCCTCGATGTTTTTATCGTCCATGGTTTCAGAAAGCAAGGAGTGGGTAAGTTGCTGATGGAGGCGATTATGAGTCATCCTAATCTCCAAGGTTTGCAGCGATGGGGCTTAGCGACGGAGGATGCCCATGGCCTCTATGAACAATATGGATTCTCCACCCTCAAGAAGCCAGGCACATTTATGGAGAAGGTTTCAAAACCTTCGTGAACGCTACTTGTCGTAACCTAGAACCTTTAGCATCGAATCACTGGTCTGCTCTTCAGCAAATAGCCGGGTGGTAATTTCCCCGTCCTCATTTCTGTCGATGAGTACATGCTTGGGTGCAGGAATCAAACAATGCTGTATTCCCCCATACCCGCCGAGCGATTCCTGGTAGGCACCAGTATGGAAAAATCCAATGTATAATTTTTCCTCATCAGTTATCATCGGAAGGAAAACCTCACCCGTATGTGCTTCAGAATTGTAATAGTCCATACTGTCGCAGGTTAGACCACCAATATTGACCTTATGATAGGGATCATCCCATTTGTTAAGTGCTAACAATATATATTTTTGATTCAAGCCCCATGCATCCGGTAAATGTGTAATAAACGAGCCGTCGATCATATACCATAGCTCCTTGTCATTTTGAAGCTTCTGATCTACCAGTGAATACAGGACTGCACCACTTTCTCCAACGGTGTAACTACCAAACTCTGTAAAGATATTCGGGACAGGAACATTATTTTTATCACAAATCCATTTAATATTTTCTACGATCTGTTCGATCATGTACTTGTAATCGTAATGAAATGTGAGTGAAGTCTTGATGGGGAATCCGCCACCGATGTCAATAGAGTCAAGCGACGGACAGATTTTTTTCAGATCGCAATACTTAAAAATAAACCGGCTCAATTCACTCCAATAATATGCAGTATCCTTAATACCAGTGTTGATAAAAAAATGAAGCATCTTGAGTGATGCTTTCTGACTCGCCGCTATCTTTTCTTTATAAAAAGAATTAATGTCATTATACCTTATGCCGAGCCTGGAAGTATAGAACTCGAATTTAGGTTCTTCATCTGCGGCGACACGAATACCAACCTGGTAGGGTACGTTGACATTTTCTTCATAGAAGTCAATCTCCCCGAGATTATCCAGAATAGGTATACAGTTGTGAAACCCATCGTTTAACATCTCGCTAATGTACTGTCGGTATAAGGGCATTTTAAACCCGTTACAAATGACATAGATGTCCTTTGTAATTCTTCCTTTTTCATAAAGAGCCCTGACAATAGGGATGTCAAAAGAAGACGAGGTCTCCATGTGGACGTCATTATTTTTTAGCGCCTCTTCCATCACAAAAGCGAAATGAGAAGACTTTGTGCAATAACAATAAGTATATTTTCCGTTATACTTAAAGCGCTCAATTGCATTGTTGAATGTAGCCTGCACGAACCTGATGTTCTCGCTGATTCTGGGCAGATAGGTCAGCTTAAGCGGTGTGCCATATTGCTTTATGATGTCCATCAGGGGTACATCGTTGAACAGTAATTCATGGTCACGAACCTTAAATTCTCGCTGCGGAAATTCGAAGGTCTGTTCAATCAGCTCGCGGTAGCTCTTCATTGAATCTTTTGGACGTTAATCGTTTAATGTTAACCGTGAATAACTTTAAATGTGGCTTTTTGAGCTCTTTCAGGTTGGATTAACAGCCGATCAAACAATTAACCTCCCGGCGAAAGAGGTGCAATATTGTGATAAATTTGCCATCTTTGCAATACGCATTTAGAAGGTATGGTTAATCGTTTTTCCCCCCACACATTTGTCCCGAAATTTATCGGTACAAAGGCATTGCCCGACCTCTAAGGGCCTTGGGAAAAGCTTGAATTTCTGATCTAACCATTATTCAATAACTATAATTTGTTCCTTGTGAAAGAGCTGAAGATAATAGAAGTGAAGTCCGAGATTGGTGCCGGTACACGCGGCGCCAGTCTAGGGGTGGAGGCTATCAAGATTGCCAGCCTTGATATGAATTCTGATTTTTTTAAACAGTATGAGTCAGTTGAGGTTGAAAACGTTAATGAGTTGCTTTTCGATGGCGCGAAGCACTCCTATGCTAAATTTATTGATGGCGTAATGATCATGGAGGAGCGGGTGTGCCTGGAGGTCTATGAAACTATCTGGGAGGAGAACTTTCCCCTTATAATAGCTGGAGATCATTGTACTGCTTATGGCACCATCGCGGGCATTAAAAAAGCCGATCCAAAAGTACGCCTAGGTGTTATTTGGATTGATGCTCATGCAGATATCCATACACCCTTCACAACTCCATCGGGGAACATGCACGGCATGGCGTTATCTATGGCGTGCGGCATTGACAATCTTGAATGTAAGGTCAACGATCCCCGTGGTGAGACACTTGAATACTGGGAGCAAATAAAGAACGTTGGCATTCCGGGACCAAAGGTCTACCCCGAAGACATCGTATACATCGGCGTACGTGATCTTGAAAAACCTGAGAACTACCTCATCAACAAATACAATATCAATTTTATTGAGACGGAAGAGATTAAGAAACTGGGTTCTGCGAAGATTGCAGAAAAGGCTTTGCAAATGCTTGATCATTGTGATCTTATCTACGTCTCATTTGATGTGGACACACTTGATTCCCGCATCTCGACCGGAACGGGTACTCCTGTTCCTAATGGCTTAACTGTCGAGGAATCAAAGGTATTGAATTCGGAGCTGGCCAAAAACTCAAAGGTGTGCGCATGGGAAATCGTTGAGGTTAATCCGACGCTGGATACAGAAAACAGGATGGCCGAAAGCGCGTTTGAAATCCTGGAAGCAACAGCGAAGTCCATTGTCAATAGGCCCGTCTTGGCTGAATAATTTGTTTCGTTTCCTGATGCACATGAATTGCTGAATCTTTAGTTATAGATAAATGATTAAATTGATTTGGTAACAGTTATCGCGTGACAAGATTTTACAATTTAGTTTTTTGCACGTTTATTCTTTTCTTCCATTGCTCGGCTCAGGTCGACACGGAGTTTTGGTTTGCTCCACCGGAAATTACATCAGGCCACGGTGACCTTCCATTAATTCTGCGTGTATCCGCTCAGGCGCAGACTGCAACGGTACGGGTATTGCAGCCTGCGCGAGGAAATATTGAACTTGCTAATTTCACCATTCCCGCGAATACCACGCAGGTTATCGATTTGTCGGCGCACAGGCCAGATGTTGAAACAAGTCTGCCAAACACGGTAATGAATACAGGGCTTCATATCATCTCGTCGGCACCGATTACCGCTTATTATGAAGAAGCCTCGTTTCTAAATGCGGAAATCTTTGTTCTGAAAGGAAAAAACGCCATTGGTCAGCAATTCATTATCGCTGCGCAAAACTTTTTCGATAACAGCAGCGACTATTTCCCCACTCCTTATTTTTCTTTTGACATCGTAGCTACAAAAGATAACACGATCGTTAAAGTGCGTCCTACCAAACCCATAGAGGGCTTTGAAGGAGATAGTGTCATTACCATTCGCTTAAACGCGGGCGAAACCTATTCCTTCAAAAAGAAAGGCTTTTTTGGCATTGACAACCCTGTCGGGACCCTGGTAGAAAGCAGCCAGCCAATAGCCATCACGGTAAAGGATGACTCGCTCATCAACGGCACTTGCAGGGACCTGGTCGGCGACCAGCTGATACCTGTCGAAGTTGCTGGAAAAGAATATATTGTGGTAAAGGGCTTTCTTAACAATTTCGAGTTTTTTTTTATTACCGGGACCGAGGACAATACAGCACTTTACATGGAAGGCATTGATATTCCCGTAGCCACAGTTAACAAAGGAGAGTCGCGACGATTTCAGGTGCGAACACCGGCTATCCACATCAGGTCAGACAAGCGTATATATGTTAACCATGTAACCGGGTTTGGCTGCGAAATGGGTATGGCAGTATTGCCTCCTATTAATTGTACAGGCTCTCGCCAAATTGGATTCACCCGAAGCAGTTCCGAATTTTTTGGTATGAATGTCCTGGTTAAGAAGGACGGAATATATTTCTTTACCTTGAATGGTTCCACTACCCTTATTCCTCCGCAGGTGTTTCAGCCAGTCATTGGCACTAACGATGAATGGTACACAGCCCAGTTGAGTTTTTCAACAACCGAGGTTCCTGTTAATCAATCCAGCCTGATTCAAAACAGTAAATATTCTTTTCAGGCGGGAATCATCAACGGAAATGCAACAACATCTGCGAGGTTTGGTTACTTTTCTTCTTTTAGCACCCTTTTTATAGGGGATGATTTCGATTTCTGTGATGGTGCAACGGCTATCATAGACGCGGGGCCAGGAAAAGAATCATACCTGTGGAACACCGGGGCCGACACACAGTCTATTGAGGTCGATGAAACAGGCGATTATTGGGTTACGGTAGTTCGGGAAGATTGTATATTATCTGATACCATTCATGTAAGGGAAAGAATTCCCAAGATCGATCTCGGACCTGACGTTAGCGTATGTGAAGGGGATACAGCAAGGGTTGACGGAAAGGAAAACTTTAGCTGGGAATGGTCCGATGGCAGTTCGCAACAGTTTTTAGAAACGAAAAATTTAGGAAAGTATTGGGTGTCAGTTTCCGATGAGATCGGCTGCCAGGCATCCGATACCATCATGATTGCGCGGTTGATTCATATTTTCGAAGAGGATGTGATGCTGACACTAGCTGCGGTAAGTGTGGATACGGCTAATGAACGAAGTATTAAAGTGGACTGGATTGTCACAGACAAGGAACGGAGGGCAGAGAACAGCATACACATTTATAAAAGAATACCAGGATCGCTGTCATGGGATACGCTCGCGAGCGTGCCCGCAAGTAACCTTAACTTTGTCGATACCGATAATGATACGGACTCAAATATCTTCGAATACTACTTAGGGCTTGCTAATGAGTGCGGCGAAGAGCAACGAGTAACAAACATCCACAATACAATTCAATTAATAGGCGAAGGAGACGAAGACGCAAATGCTATTGGACTGAACTGGAATTATTATCAGCAATGGGACGACGGAGTAAAGAATTATGAACTTTGGCGGAAGAAGGAGGAAGAGTCAAGCTATTCATTTCTCACGGAATTGAATCCTGACGCTAAAAGTTTTTTTGCGTCTATTGCCACCGATGCCTTCCATCACGATTACGTAATCCGGGCTATAGAATCGTCTGGGACAAGCGAAAGTTGGTCTAACAATATTCAATTCGATTTTGAACACTCGGTCTATGTGCCAAACGTCTTTACACCCAACGACGATGGTTTCAATCAGTATTTTGAAATAAAGAATATTCAACTCTATAAAAAATCACAGCTATTGATTCTAAACAGATGGGGTGATGTCGTTTTTCAAGCGGATGGCTATGCTAACGATTGGAATGGTGGCGATTTAAGCAGCGGTGTCTATTATTTCGTCCTAAGACTTAATCGCAATGACCTTAAACCCATTAAAGGATCATTAAGCATTCTAAAATAGAGTTAATTCGTGGATGGCTCCAACAAGGCTACATACTCTTCAATTGTGGTCATGATATTATTCCTGATGATCGGATCTGTTAACCATTTTGGAATACCGATGGGTTTGGACAGAATTCGATAGGTAACTTTCGTTTTACCTGGGGTTATTTGTTCCCACTTCCAGCTTCCATAAAGTTCCATCCGCGTGACACCTTTTCTCACGGGTGCCAATGCATCATTTTGACGCGATTCAAATGTCAGAAACAAGGACTTACCGGGAATGATCTCAGCAAACTTATATTGTAACAAATGGTCCTGATCACTTACGGGCCACGGAATATCGTGATAAGAATACTCTAGCCAGGTAGTGGTATCGTGTTGGGGGTATACCTTGAATTCGCTGACATGTTTTTGCCATTTCTGGATTTTCTTCTCGTCCTGGATTAGATTCAGACCGGCGAACATGCTGTTATCAAAGAAAAATTCACCTTTCACTTCACGGGCTTCTATGGGGGGTTCGGAGTTTGGAAATATTATCCATCGCTCGAATATGGAGATCTTTTCGTCTTTCTTTACCAGTACAAACCCTTCCTTGTCCTGGCCGTGAGAGATACCGATGCCTGTTAAATAGACAACTGTGATGAAGCTAAAGTTTATTAAACCCATGTATTGGTTTCCCGCGATTCTTTGCTTCTAAAATTAAGCCATAAAGATCGACCTTTTTAGTTAATTTCGCCCGAAATACAACATTTACCACAATTAGCTGTATCATGAGTCAAAACAGTCCTATTTCTAGTTTTATTGAAAAGCATTATTTACACTTTAATGCTGCAGCCCTTGTCGACGCTGCAAAAGCTTATAAAGCTCATATTGCTGAGGGAAAAAAAATGATGGTTACACTTGCCGGAGCGATGAGCACGGGCGAGTTGGGCATTAGCTTCGCGGAAATGATACGCAACGATAAAGTGCATATAATCTCTTGCACTGGAGCAAATTTGGAGGAAGATATCATGAACCTTGTGGCTCATTCGCACTACAAACGGATACCAAACTATCGGGACCTTACACCCGAACAAGAGTGGGACCTGCTTCAGAATCATCTGAATCGCGTAACGGATACGTGTATTCCAGAGGAAGAAGCGTTTCGAAAATTGCAAGCTCATCTATTTGATATTTGGAAGTCAGCTCAAGATAACGGCGAGCGTTTGTTCCCCCATGAGTTTATGTTCAGACTGCTTAATAGTGGTATTTTGAAACAGTATTATGAAATCGATCCCAAGAATTCATGGATGATTGCTGCCGCCGAACGCAATATGCCAATGGTTGTTCCCGGCTGGGAAGATTCAACCATGGGAAACATTTTTGCTTCCTACGTGTACACGGGTGAATTGAAAGCTTCAACGATGAAAAGTGGTATTGAATATATGACCTGGCTCGCTGACTGGTACATAAAAAATTCGGGTAACGAGGGAGTTGGTTTCTTCCAGATAGGAGGTGGTATCGCCGGTGACTTTCCAATATGCGTGGTGCCTATGCTTCATCAGGACCTGCAACAGGACAATGTTCCATTTTGGAGTTATTTTTGTCAGATCAGCGATTCTACCACCAGTTACGGTTCATATTCCGGAGCCGTTCCTAATGAAAAGATTACGTGGGGGAAACTAAGTATTGAAACACCTAAGTTCATCATCGAAAGCGACGCTACTATTGTTGCTCCATTGGTTTTTGCGTATGTATTGGAGTGGTGATTCGATTGTAGATTTTTAGATTTTAGATTGGGTGCTCCTGGCCAGGCGCAACGGTACACCCGGGGTTTATTTTATTTAAGGATTAAATTAACCACTTCAATCCGCTACCGAAAATGAAAATTGATCATCAGTCTGCATGAATCTTGATTTAGTACTGCGCTCCAAAATAGAAGAAGCCGTCTTATCATTGTTTGGACAGCTGCAACCAAACATTCAACTTCAACCTACTAATCAGGAGTTTGAAGGTTCGCATACGCTCATTTGTTTTCCGCTGACGAAGTTGTCCCGTAAAAGCCCGGAGGAAACTGCGCGATTAATAGGTGAGCACTTGCTTCAGCATTCCGGTGTTGTTGCCAGCTACAATGTGGTCAAGGGATTTTTGAATGTTGTAATTCAAGACCAGGCCTGGTTGGAGGTTTTTGATTCTATTCATCATGACAAAAACTATGGCCGACTCAAGGATACCGGCCTGGAATTCATGGTAGAGTACTCATCGCCGAATACAAACAAACCATTGCACCTCGGGCACCTTCGGAATAACTTTTTGGGTTATAGCGTTGCCGAGATATTCAAGGCTAACGGTTATCAGGTGCACAAGGTTCAGATTATCAACGACCGGGGTATACACATCTGCAAATCCATGGCAGCCTGGAAGGTCTTTGGCAAGGGAGAAACGCCTGAGTCCGGCGGCATGAAGGGCGATCATCTGGTAGGCAAATACTACGTCGCATTTGACAAAGCGTATAAGGAAGAGATCAACGATTTAATCAGCAAGGGACTTGCCCAGGAGCAGGCAGAGAAGGAAGCTCCCATCATGCAGCTAGCGGTTGATTTACTTCGCAAATGGGAGCAGCACGATCCTGAAACTACCCGATTATGGAGCACCATGAATGGATGGGTATACGAAGGGTTTACCAGCACCTACGCCCGTATGGGTGTTGATTTTGATAAATTATACTACGAGTCTGATACCTACCTTCTGGGCAAAGAGGAAGTCTTGAAGGGAGTGGATAAAGGCGTATTCTTTCAAAAACCGGACGGCTCAGTATGGGTAGACCTCACTCCCGATGGACTCGACCAAAAGGTTTTACTGCGAGCGGACGGAACGTCAGTCTACATGACACAGGATATCGGTACGGCTATCCT
>JAICGJ010000065.1 GCA_025923195.1 Chryseolinea sp. | reverse complement strand
CTGTGTTCTGATCAAGGCATTTGCAGAATACAGAGCTTCTTCTGCAGGGGGAGGCTTGGTCTCTTTGGTCGTTGACTTTCTACTACTTTACGATCTGTTTAACTTTGGAGTGACGTCTCCCTTGGGCGTTTATAATTTTCTTGAGGTCCTCACGAATTCAAACGCGCCAAAATACCTGTTACTTGTTGGCAAGGGCCTCGATGTTTGGTATAAATACTATAGGAACCCCGCAGCTTTTTGTGCTTTTTAGGACTTGGTTCCTTCGGCCGGTTACCCCGGGGCTGATATGGCGTTTTCTACAGGGTTAGCAGGAACCCAATACGAACCAGCGATTCCAACGGGAAGAATACCTGCGATGAAGTCCGATGAGGTGGCGGCGTACCTGAATAAGGTAAAGGAAGCTGAAGCACTTCCTTTCAATGACTTGTGGCGCAAGAACCTGCTGCACCTCAGTGGTGGTCGTGAAGAAGGTGAGCCGGAATTGCTGCAGTCTTACTTACGAGACCTACAAACCGTAGCTGAAGACTTGCACTTGGGCGGAAAAGTCTCGGCGCTCGCCAAGTATTCCAAAGACATTCAGCTTGTCAATGTTTCGAAGCAAGTAAACGATGGTGTGAATCTGATCACATTTTTTGGCCATTCTTCAGCTACTAATCTGGACTTCGATATCGGCTATGTCACAAATCCTGTAATGGGCTATAACAACAAGGGTAAGTATCCTACCCTGCTTATGAACGGGTGTAATGTGGGCGCTTACTTTTTAACGTATACAACCTTCGGTGAGGACTGGGTGTTGGCTCGCGACAAAGGCGCCACTGCTTTCATCGCACACAGTTCCTATGGTTTTACAAATCTGTTGAAACGTTACGCGGACTATTTTTATGAAGTCGGGTATCAGGACTCAACCTTCATTTACAAGGGTATCGGCGATATTCAAAAGGAAATAGCTCGACAGTACATGTCGGCTGCAGATGAGACTCCATCTAACACCACACAGGTTCAACAGATGATATTGCTCGGCGACCCTGCCGTCAAATTGTTTGGCGCACCGAAAGCAGATCTGGAGATCAACAGTGACAACATTTCCATCGAATCACTTGATGGCGAACCAATCACTGCTCTCACAGAATCATTCGCATTGAAGTTAAGGGTAAGGAATTTCGGTCAGGCGAAACCTGATACAATTAGAATCGAGGTAACGAGAGTGCTCCAGGATAATTCCACAATAGTTTATGATTCATTATACCCAGTAACGAAATATAGTGATACGTTGCTTTTTATAATAAAGAAGGAACGTGAGGAGGGTTTTGGAACTAATTCATTTACTGTTACCATAGACCCTGATAACGTCTTGCAGGAGATAACAAAAGATAATAACACAGCGACGAAAAGTTTTGTGATCCCGCTGAATGGGACCAAGAATTTGTACCCTTTTGACTTTGGTATTGTCAATACCGCTGAAGTAGGGTTAGCCTTTCAGACGACAGATCTTCTTTCCGAAGAGCGTGATTTTGTTGTGGAATTAGACACCATAAATACGTTTGACAGCCCTTTTAAGAAGCAGGTTACTGTCAAAGGAAAAGTCTTAGTCAGGCAGTCGATGGCCCTCCTTGCACTCGATACAATGGCATATTACTGGAGAACGAAACTTGCGCAACCCCTGGCAAATGAGAGCACAGAGTGGACTGTCAGTTCCTTTACGTTCATCAACGATGGCCCTGAGGGATGGGCTCAGGTGCATTTTCCGCAGTACCTTGAGAATGAAACCTTAGGCCTGGTGAAGGACGCCGTTTCCAGGCAGCTTACCTTTAAGGAGACAGTAACAGCAGTTGATATCACAACTTACGGCGCAAATCATCCGGCGCTGAACACCGATGTCAGTATCAAAATCAACGGTGAGGAGTATAACCTTACCCAACAAGGATTTATATGCCGCGACAATTCGATTAATCTCGTTGCATTTGATAAAAATTCTGCAACTCCCTACATAGGCGTAAAGTTTAAATGGTATAACAGGGCCAATCGAGCATGCGGGCGAGAACCCTGGGTCATCAATAACTATGTTCCGGCCGATATGGTAACTGGAGATGGGTTCGACATCATTCAGTTTGTTGACAACGTTCAGACAGGCGACTCGGTGGTCTTGTTCAGCATCGGGGATGCCAAATACGGTTCATGGCCGTTGGCCGCAAAAACAAAACTGGGTGAACTCGGACTGTCGGTAGCCCAAATTGACGGACTTACGCCTGGTGAGCCTGTTGTTATCCTTGGCCGCAAGGGGCTTGCTCCGGGAGGTGCGATTATCCAGAAAAGCACCGGTTCTCCGGCTGACATTCAAGTATTAGATGTCAACAAAACCATAACAGGTCGATATTCTTCCGGCAGCATGAGTTCAGGACTGATTGGTCCGGCCATGAATTGGCAGTCGTTACGTGCGCGTTATTCAGATGCCGAAGCAAACGACGTTATCAACTTCGATATTATCGGTGTCAGGTTAAATGGCGTTGAAGAACCGATACTCTCCGATGTAACCGGTGAGCAGGACCTAACTACAATAGACGCAAACCAATTTCCCTACCTGAAGGTCGTTTTTAAAGTAAACGACGACCTTAATCTGACAGCTGCTCAACTAAACAACTGGATTGTTGCCTTTACTCCAGCACCTGAAGGCCTATTGGTTTTTCAAGGGCCGATCGAGCAACAAGTTTTAATTGAAGGAGAGTCATGGATCGGCAGCTACGGATTCATGAATATCAGTGATAAGACATTTTCAGATTCATTGTCAGTGCATACCGAGGTGTTCAATCAAACGTTTCGCACTTCATTTATGAACGTCGTTAAAATTAAGGCGCCTCTCCCAGGCGACACCACAAAATTCAACATCCTGGTATCTACGGCTGACAGGAGAGGATTAAACGATGTGAATGTCTTTGTAAATCCAAAAATTATTCCAGAGCAGTATTTTGATAATAATGTTTTGCAACTCCATGACTATATCCTCGTGGAAGAAGAGACAATTCATCCGGTGCTCGATGTATCCATTGATGGGCGTTATATTGAAAATCGGGACTTCGTAACTTCCAATCCATTCATACTCATCAAAGTTTGGGATGAGAACAAGCACATCCTTAAAACAGACACGTCGGGCATGAGTGTATTGCTGTCTTTTCCTTGTGATTTGGAACCTTGTGAGCTCAAACGCATTTCCCTGACCAGCCCGGAAATCAGTTGGTTTCCGGCGACCACAACCAGTCCATTCAGAATTGAGTTCAGGCCATCAGACCTGATAAATGGTGTTTACACGCTTCGCGTACAAGCAGAAGATGGACGGAGTAATCCAAGCGGAAGCGAACCGTACGAAATCCAATTTACGGTCAATGGTGAGACATCAGTAACCATTAATGATCCATACCCCAACCCATTTACCACCCTTGCGTATTTTAAAATTATTGTTGCCGGCAATGAAGCTCCTGACGCGTTTGACATGCGACTGATCAGTGTCAATGGAAAGCAAGTTGCATACTATGCAGACTACAACCATTCAACTTTGCACGTGGGCACTAACCTCATAGGCTGGGATGGCAAAGACGCGTCTGGCAATCCACTCTCCAGTGGTGTTTACATATATAAAATGATGATCTACCTCCGGGAGAACGTAGTTGAAAGGACAGGAAAGATTGTTCTTGTCAGGAACCCGTGAGATTTATGGGATCAAGTTACGGGAGTAGACCGTCATTTCATTAAGGTCCACTTTCGTAACATGCTTAACACGGAGCGGGTCAACCGGCGTCCAGTGGTTCACATAGTAAATCTCTACAGGCTTACCTGAAAGTTTTTTTTGCAATTCGTGAAATGTCAAGCCTTGTCCGAGATCTTCCTTGAGGTAGTAGAAACGGTCATCGTCCTTGAGCTTGAAGACAACGTTCTTTTGGCGCGTCTCCAAGACTTGCTCAATTACGCCGAGCGTCCGTACTGTATTTTCAGGCGAGGGGCTTGGGATCGGCCTGAAGATTATCCCTAACGTGATCATAAGCAGGAAGAAAATACTTGCGACAACTATTTTTTTAGTATACATAATGGTTTAACGATGTGCAAAGATAATTAACCGCGTGGATTGCATAACGCTTGTCGGTCCAATTCATTACAAACTTTCGTTAGTAAAATAATTTTTTTAGTGTTTTAGGCAAAAACCTTGCCTTTTACAAAACTTTATCGTTTAATTTTGCATTTAGTATCCAAACCAAAAAAAGAAACGAATGCCTTTTCACTAACCTTCAACCTTAAACGACCGAAAAGAAATTGAAAACATTGTTCACCATAATCTCAGCAGCTATTGCTGCTTACCACTCGAAGAGAACTATTCAGTTCTATCCTGCTGCCTGCACGGTGACCAGGCGACCCCGACCAACACGCTTCGTGCGTATCTGATACCTCCATCCTACGCAATTGAAGTGACGTAATGTCAAGGACATTGCGCTTTTGTGCTTCTGGCACGGTTGTTATAATCACTCACAACAACTTTTAAAAAAATTGGAAAATCATAAACTCATTGTCAGAATAGCAACTTCTGACGATACACATCATGCTGAGACCATCACTAAAGAGATGGAGGAATCAGCCAAAGCGAGAGGCACCGGAATTGCCAAACGCTCACCAGCCTACATCGAGCAAAAGATGAATGAAGGCAAGGCTGTTATTGCCACCACCCACGACGGGGTATGGGTTGGATTTTGTTACATAGAAGCATGGCAGCATGGAAAATACGTCGCTAACTCAGGGCTAATTGTAGCTCCCGCGTTCCGCAAGACCGGTGTGGCAACAGAGATCAAGAAGAAGATCTTTCAACTTTCAAGGGAAAAATATCCAGACGCAAAAATATTTGGGCTTACTACTGGCTTGGCAGTGATGAAAATAAATTCCGACCTGGGATACGAGCCTGTCACGTATTCCGAACTCACGACAGATGAAGAGTTCTGGAAAGGATGCCAAAGTTGTGTCAATTACGAAATTCTCATGAGTAAAGAGCGCAAGAACTGTATGTGTACAGCAATGCTATTCGATCCTGCCGAAGCTGAAGCTAAGATCAAAGCAGCAGAACTTGCCAAGGCAGAAGTTCCGGCAGCCAAACCTCAGCCCGAGCTGGTTGAGGAACACGTCCCCCACCGGCACCGTAAATTCAAGGGCAATCAGAAATTGTTCGAACGATGGCTTCGATTCAAGCAATTTGTGCTGCTGAAATCCTTCCGCAAAAAAGAAGATATGAACGGAGATCCTTCCATCAAAAGAAGGTCTTTACTGGGCATATTTTTTTGGTAATCCAGCATTCAAGCTTGAAATTCGGGCGAACATCCCAACGGATGTCAGAAGTTTTTTGTATGCCGTTGGGTTTAACTCTAAAATTGTAAAATGAAAAAGAAGGTAGTAGTAGCTTTTAGCGGCGGATTGGATACATCCTATTGTGTAAAGTATTTGAGCGAAGACAAAGGATTTGAAGTTCACACCATTACCATTAATACGGGAGGCTTCAACGCGGAGGAAGTCCGGGTAATTGAACAGCGCGCAAAAAATTTGGGTGTGGCATCTCATCGAACCGTGGATGAGACGAAAAATTATTATGATAAGGTTATCCGATACCTCATTTACGGTAATGTGTTAAAAAATAACACATATCCGCTAAGTGTTAGCGCGGAACGGATGTCCCAAGCGTTGGCTACGGCTTTGTATGCAAAGGAATTGAAGGCTGACGCCGTGGCACATGGGAGTACAGGTGCTGGAAACGACCAGGTTCGTTTTGACATGATTTTTCATGTGCTTATACCCGGGGTCGAGATCATCACTCCAATCAGGGACCTCAAACTTTCACGTGAAGAGGAAATAAATTACCTGAAGTCAAAAGGCGTTCAAATGAATTTCGACAAGGCAATGTATTCCATCAATAAGGGAATTTGGGGAACCTCAGTCGGCGGAAAGGAAACTTTGAAGTCGATGGGGATGCTACCTGAATCTGCATGGCCTACTCAAGTCACCAAGTCAAATACTGAAGAGGTCAACCTGTACTTTGAGAAGGGAGAATTGAAGAGAATCAATCAGGAAAATTTTAGTCATCCGGTGGAAGCTATTCAGGCATTGCAGACCATTGCAGGGCCCTATGGAATCGGCCGCGATATTCATATAGGCGACACTATTATCGGAATAAAAGGCCGCGTGGGTTTTGAAGCAGCCGCTCCCATGGTAGCGATTAAGGCCCATCACACACTGGAGAAACATGTGCTTACGAAATGGCAATTGACCTGGAAAGATCAGCTAGCCCAGTTCTATGGAAACTGGCTGCATGAAGGGCAGTACCTTGATCCAGTCATGCGCGACATCGAGGCGTATCTCACAAGCACACAACAGCATGTCACCGGAGAAGTAAAAGTGCAGTTGTTTCCTTATCGCTTTCAAGTGCTGGGTATCGAATCGCGCAATGACCTCATGTCATCCAAGTTTGGTAAGTATGGTGAGATGAATTTGGGTTGGACGGGCGATGATGTCAGGGGATTCTCTAAAATCTTTGGCAACCAGACTATGATTTATCACCAGGTCAAGGAAGAAAATTCGACGCGCTAATTGTGGTACTATGAAAAAAATTACAGCAGGTGTTGTGGGTGGGGCTGGTTACACCGGTGGCGAAACTATCAGATTGCTTTTGAATCATCCGAATGTCGAATTAACATTCGTACATAGCAGGAGCAATGCTGGAAATGCCTTGCACGCTGTACATCCTGATCTGCTGGGCGACACACAGCTGAAGTTCACAGATGCACTGCAAGACAAGGCGGATGTCCTTTTCTTGTGCCTGGGTCACGGAGAAAGCAAGAAATTTTTGCAGGATAATGAGATCTCACCAGATACTAGAGTCATCGATTTAAGCCAGGATTTTAGACTAGGTGATACAATTGATGAAAGAATCTTTGTATATGGCCTGCCTGAGATCAATAGGCAATCGATCCAAAGCGCTCATAACATTGCAAATCCCGGATGCTTTGCTACCGCAATCGAACTCGGGTTAATTCCCTTGGCGCATGCAGGTCTATTGAGCGATACGTATACGACTGGGATAACTGGATCCACGGGCGCGGGTCAGAAGCTTCAGGAGACGACACATTTTACGTGGAGGGTTAACAACATATCAGCTTATAAAACGCTGACGCATCAGCACATCAAGGAAATAAACCAAACTTTGCGCCAAGTACAGCCTGAATTTTCTGGACAAGTTAATTTTATACCCTGGCGAGGCGACTTTTCGAGGGGTATTTACGTGAGTTCTTGCGTTACAACGGATGCGTCACTGGACGAGCTGAAAAAAATGTATCATGATTTTTACAGAGGTCATCCATTTACTTTTGTTAGCGATGAGGTTATAGATCTCAAACAGGTAGTGAATACCAACAAATGCATTCTGGGATTGGAGAAGGAGAACGGCAAATTGGTCGTCCATTCGGCAATCGACAATTTGCTGAAGGGAGCTTCCGGCCAGGCGGTACAAAATATGAATCTGATGTTTGGGCTTGAGGAAGTGGCGGGGTTGAAGTTGAAGGCGACAGTGTTTTAAGCTGACAGCTTACAGCAAACAGCCTACAGCTATGGCTGGAAGCTTTACTGTAGGATGAAGCTGGACACTGTAGGTTATTTACATTAAGTTAAATTTTACACGTTATGAAAGATTACAGAAAACTCGTTGTTTGGGAAAAAGCCCATAACCTGGTGCTATTTATTTATGCATTAACCAAGACTTTTCCTAGTGAAGAGCGATATGGATTAACCAGTCAAATTAGGAGAGCGGCGATATCAGCACCCACAAATATCGCTGAAGGCTGTGCAAAATTCACACAAAAGGATTTTGCCCATTACCTTCAGCATGCTTTCGGTTCAATGCAAGAAGTGCAATATTTATCCTATTTATCCTTTGAACTGAAGTACCTGGATGTCAACGCGTACACAATATTAGAAAACGACATAAGCGAAGTAAAAGCTATGCTCGTGGGATTAATACAAAAAGTAAGAAACCTATGAACTTAATGCTGTCAGCTGTCAGCTGTTCACTGTAAACTACTATGCGACTCTTCGACGTCTACACCCTCTTCAACATCACGCCGGTTAAGGCAAAAGGCTCCTGGCTTTGGGATATAAGCGGACAAAAATATCTGGACCTTTACGGTGGCCATGCTGTAATTTCCATCGGACATTCTCATCCCCACTATATACAGGCGCTTACAGATCAACTGAATAAAATTTCCTTTTATTCTAATAGTGTTCAAAATCCTCTGCAAGAGCAGCTGGCTGAAAAACTCGGACAGTTTTCAGGTTATCCTGACTACCAACTATTCCTATGCAACTCTGGTGCTGAGGCGAATGAGAATGCCATGAAGGTTGCTTCGTTCGTGACAGGACGAAAGAAGATAGTTGCGTTTAAGAAATCATTTCATGGCAGGACGTCGGGAGCTGTAGCAGTGACAGACAATCCTAAGATCGTAGCTTCCTTCAATGCCGGTCATGATGTGATCTTCCTCCCTATGAATGATGAACAAGCTTTTCTGGAAGCAGTGGATGAGGATGTCGCGGCTGTCATTATTGAAGGTATCCAGGGGGTTGGTGGCATTCAGCTTCCAGAAGATTCCTTCCTGGTTTTCCTTGAACAGCAATGCCAGAAGAACAACATTCTTTTGATTCTCGATGAAATACAATCCGGATATGGCCGCACCGGAAAGTTCTTTGCCCATCAATACGCGGGCATAAGGCCTCACCTGATAACAATGGCCAAGGGTATGGGTAATGGTTTCCCAGTAGGTGGTGTACTGATTCATGGCGACATCAAGCCCTGGCCTGGAATGTTAGGAACCACGTTCGGCGGAAATTATTTGGCGGGAGCGGCTTGTCTCGCCGTATTGGAGGTTATGGAAAGCGAAAATCTTCTCCCAAATGCAACGCAGATGGGTGCATATCTGATGGCCGAACTGATAGGGGTGGCGGGAGTTCAAAAATTGCGCGGTCGAGGACTGATAATCGGGTTTGATCTCGCCGACGAGAAAAAGCACGTGAGAAACAATCTGCTGCTAGAACACAAAATTTTTGTCGGCGAAGCCAAACCTAACACGATAAGGTTGTTGCCATCATTGGCGTTAAACAAAAATGAAATTGATATTTTCATCGCTGCATTGAAAAA
Organism: Chryseolinea sp.; assembly: GCA_025923195.1. Classification (GTDB taxonomy): domain Bacteria; phylum Bacteroidota; class Bacteroidia; order Cytophagales; family Cyclobacteriaceae; genus Chryseolinea. The sequence goes on along the minus strand of JAICGJ010000065.1, from coordinate 18,564 downwards.
AGAGTTACTATGAAGAATTTTATATCCGTTAAGGATACCGGTGATATTAGAGGCCTGGTACAACAAGCGATCGCATATAAGTCCAACCCGTTCAAGGACAGGTCCCTCGGTCAAAACAAACGCATTGGCCTTCTATTTCTGAATCCCAGCATGCGCACGAGGCTTAGTACTCAAATCGCAGCACAGAATATTGGCATGGAAGCCATTGTCTTTAATGTGGGTCAGGACGGATGGATGCTGGAGTTTGAAGAAGAGGCGATCATGAGTGGTAATACCGTTGAGCATGTAAAAGATGCAGCGCCTATTCTGGGAAAATATTTTGACATTCTCGGCATCAGAACTTTTCCAACGCTAAAGAATAAGGCAGAGGACTACAGCGAACTTTATATCAGGCAATTCATCAAATATGCAGGTATACCTATCGTTAGCCTTGAAAGTGCCACATTGCACCCGCTTCAAAGCCTCACCGATATCATAACCATTACAGAGACATTCCAAGAAAAAAGAAAGCCAAAGATCGTTTTGACATGGGCTCCACATGTAAAAACCCTTCCTCAATGTGTGGCTAATAGTTTCGCGGAATGGGTCAATGCCTGGGGCGACGCCGAGTTTACCATCACCCACCCGGAAGACTATGAATTGGATGAAGGGTTCACGAAAGGGGCACTTATCACTCACAACCAGGATGAAGCATTGCGTGATGCAGACTTTGTGTATGTAAAGAATTGGAGCACATATACGGACTACGGCAGAATCTACTGTAATGACCCCAAGTGGATGTTGTCAAATAAAAAAATGCAATTAACAAACAATGCAAAGGTCATGCACTGCCTGCCCGTGAGAAGAAACGTCGAGCTTAGCGATGAAATCCTGGATGGCCCTAACAGCATTGTGACTCAACAGGCTACCAACAGGGTTTGGGCAGCACAAGTGGTGCTCAGCAAACTATTACAGAGCAGTAAATAAGAATTGTGATCAAATCATGGAGAAATTATTCGTTATAAAAATCGGTGGTAATGTGCTGGACAACCCCGCAGCCTTGTCATCGTTTCTTAACGATTTTGCATCCATCCGCGAGAGAAAGATCCTCATACACGGCGGAGGAAAAATTGCCAGCCGGTTAGGAGATCAATTAGGCATTGAATCGAAATATATCAATGGCAGACGCATCACCGATGCAGCCACACTGGACCTTGTAACTATGGTCTATGGTGGTTTGGTAAACAAGCAGATCGTGGCAACGCTTCAGAATATGAACTGCAATGCTTTGGGCGTTACAGGAGCAGATGGGAATCTCATCAAGGCGTCAAAGCGTCCTGTAAAGGATATTGATTATGGATTTGCAGGTGATATAAATCCCCAGGGTGTAAACCGGGAACTGCTTTCATCGATGCTCAATCTTGGAGTAGTGCCAGTCTTCGCACCGTTGACCCATGCAGATGGCAAAATGTTAAACACCAATGCCGACACAATTGCGTCAGTATTGTCGATAGGGCTGAGCAGACACTTCGATGTTCGCCTGATTTTCTGTTTTGAAAAGAAAGGTGTATTGAAAGATATTAATGATCCCGGCTCTGTAATTCATCACTTGACGAAGAAAGCGTATCAGGATCTTTCCGCTAATCATGCACTTGCCGACGGCATTCTTCCAAAGCTTGAAAACGCCTTTGCGGCAATCGATGCGGGTGTTAAGGAAGTATTGATCGGGGAGGCAAGAGACTTGCTGAAGAATACTGGGTTAAACACGCAAGGGACATTAATAACTGAATAATTTCGCAAAGTGCAGGTTTGGATAAGGCCCGCACCCAGGTAATATGGACTTACTATATAAGAGTGCTATCGATTTGCTTACGAAACTCGTCGCTACTCCTTCCTTTAGCAAAGAGGAGGACGCAACCGCTGCCATCATTCAGGAGTTTTTTGAGGATAGGGGTATCGAAACGAATAGAAAGGGTAATAACGTTTGGGTGAAGAATAAACATTTTGGTCCCGGGAAGCCAACGGTTCTGCTGAACTCTCATCATGATACAGTGAGGCCCAACTCTGGGTATACACGCGATCCCTTCAAACCTGAGGTATTCGATGGTAAATTGTTCGGACTTGGAAGCAACGATGCGGGAGGACCACTCGTGTCGCTGATTGGTGCGTTCATACATTTTTATGACCGCGAGGACCTGAAATACAATATCATTCTGGCAGCAACCGCGGAGGAGGAGATCTCAGGCACGGGGGGAATTGAGAGCATCTGGAGTGATTTGGAATCAGTAGCGTTTGCGATCGTGGGTGAGCCAACCAGCTGCGCCCTGGCGAAAGCGGAAAAGGGTTTAATGGTCCTGGATTGTGTCTCGCGCGGAAAATCCGGACACGCCGCCAGGGAAGAGGGCATTAACGCCATTTATGCTGCAATAGACGACATTCACTGGTTCCGTACGTTCAGATTTCCGAAGCTTTCGGAGACCTTAGGAGAAATGAAAATGACCGTTACCATTATCAATTCCGGCAGCCAGCACAACGTCGTACCTGCTGAATGTAAATTTACTGTCGACGTCAGGATTAGTGATGTATATACGCTTGAGGAGACATTGGATATTATTAAAAAGAATGTCCGATGTGAAGTAATGCCGCGTTCTTTGCGGATCAGGCCGTCGGGTATAAGCACGAATCACCCGCTTGTCTTGTCTGCAAAAAAAATGGGATTGCAATTGTATGGCTCTCCAACAACTTCAGATCAGGCATTAATACCAGTTCCGTCCGTGAAAATAGGTCCCGGGGACTCTGCTCGGTCGCATTCCGCCGATGAGTTTATATATCTTCATGAGATTGAAAAGGGCATAGCCACGTATATCGACTTACTAAGTAACGTGATCTTGCAATGAAACTTGGCGCGAAACCGGCTTTGATAGTCATCGATGCTCAGAAAGGCATCTATGAAGAAGAGCACTGGGGAGGAAATCGCAACAATCCCGACGCCGAGTATAACATTGAGCGTTTGCTGAAGCAATGGAGACAACTGGACTTTCCCGTGATCATCGTTCAACATTGCTCAATTTCACCAACTTCCCCGTTGCGTCCAGGTTATCGTGGCAATGAACTTATGGATTTTGTTCTTATGGAGCCGCGTGAGAAGTTGATTCAAAAATCGACTACCAGCGCCTTTGTAAAGACCGATTTGTATCAGTATTTAGAGGCGAAAACTGTCTCTGAGTTAATAATTACAGGGTTCGTTACCAACAACTCAGTGGAATCAACAGCGCGCAGTGCTGGTGACTTGGGCATAAGGGCTGTCGTGGTGTCGGATGCGACGGCCTGCTTTGATAAGGTAGCAGTGAATGGAAAAAAATACCCCTCCGATACTGTGCATCAATTATCTTTGGCAAACTTAAAAGGTGAATATGCTTCTGTTTTCACCACAGAAAAAATCATACAAGCCTACCCAATCTGAAAATCTACATTCTGAAAATCTACAATCGACATGAAGCTCTGGCAAAAAGAAAAGACGTCGTCAAAAGAAGTGGAAAGATTTACCATTGGACGTGATCAGCAGATGGATATGTACATGGCTCGGTTTGATGTACTGGGTTCGTTGGCACACATACGCATGTTAGAATCCATTGGATTGCTGAAGACAAGTGAACTGGGCGTGTTATCCACGGAGCTGAAAAATATTTACGATAAGATCACGGCAGGAGAGTTTGTGCTGGAAGATAGCGTAGAAGACATTCACTCCCAGGTGGAGTTGGAATTGACTAAAAAGAGAGGGGAGGTAGGCAAAAAAATTCATAGCGGACGTTCACGAAATGATCAGGTCTTGCTGGATATCAAACTTTACCTCCGCCACGAAATTGAACAGATTGTAAACGACCTTAAGAATCTATTTGATCTGCTTACGTCTCAAAGTGAAAAATACAAAGACCATCTTCTTCCGGGTTACACTCACCTTCAGCTTGCCATGCCATCTTCGTTCGGCCTCTGGTTTGGCGCCTATGCCGAGAGTTTGGTTGACGACGTTATTACGTTGGAAGCGGCGTACCGGATCGTGAACAAAAATCCGCTTGGGTCTGCGGCAGGATATGGTTCTTCTTTTCCCATTAATCGTAAAATGACGACTGAGTTACTGGGATTTGATGATCTGAACTATAATGTTGTTTATGCTCAGATGGGAAGGGGAAAAAGTGAGAGGATAGTATCCAGTGCGTTAGCAAATGCTGCCAGTACGATTGCGAAGCTGTCGATGGATGCTTGTCTATTCCTTAACCAAAATTTTGGTTTTATCAGCTTCCCGGATGAATTAACGACTGGCTCCAGTATTATGCCGCATAAAAAAAATCCGGATGTTTTTGAACTGATCCGGGCAAGATGCAATCAGATACAGGCACTTCCCAATGACATTGCCCTGATCATCGCGAATCTTCCGTCCGGTTACCACCGTGATTTGCAGCTGCTTAAGGAAATGGTTTTCCCGGCTATTCACAATCTCAAGGATTGTATTCAGATGACCCATATGATGATCAGCAATATCAGTGTGAAACAAGACATCCTGGCGGACGAGAAGTACAAGTTCTTATTCAGTGTTGAAGAAGTCAACAAGCTCGTCCTCGCAGGCGTACCATTCCGAGATGCCTATAAGCAGATAGGGTTGGATATTGAGCAAGGACGGTATAACCCAACAATTCAGGTTCATCATACACACGAAGGCAGCATCGGGAATCTTTGCCTGGATGAAATCAGAGCTGCTATGGATCAGGCAATTTCAAAATTTAACTTTCAAAGAGTAACCGACGCGCTAAAGAAGTTGCTTGACCAATAAACAACTTGGTCTGACTTGGCCGAAGTTGATTAGTATTTATTCCACCACCACCGGGCGTTCTTTCGGTTGTATATTTTCCTGGAAGCCGAGGGCGAACATGATAGTCACAACCAACGCAAAAATTAGGGGGATGGTCCAGAACGTTTGCCATTGCTCAAGTGTAGGCTCGCCGCTACCCATTATGCTGTTAAAAATTCCGCCGGCCGCTAGTGTGCCTAGCCCTTGTCCAACTCCATACGAAATTAACACAAAGAAACCCTGAGCCTGTGCGCGAATGGCAGGCGAAGCTTTTTGATCAATGTATACCTGGCCAGCAACGTACACAAAATCATAACATGCGCCATGAAGCAATATTCCCAGGATCAGCATCCCCGTAACGGCATCAGTTGCTCCAAATGCGAACAAGGCATAACGCAATGTCCAGGCCGACAACCCCAGTATCAGCACCCACTTTATCCCGAGCTTTCTGAAAAACCACGGCATCAGAATGAGAAATATCACTTCCGACATTTGGCCGAAGGTCATTTTAAAAGCCGGGCTCGTGATTCCTGCGGCTTTCAGAAATATAGGCACATAAGCAAAGTAGCTGGCAAACGGAATACTTATGAGCAGCAATCCGATAACAAAAATCACAAAGGGCCGGGAATTCAATTGTTTCAGTGCATCAAGGCCGATTATGTCGCGAACCGATATTTTTTTTCCACTTCCTTTAGGGGGAACGTTGGGCAACGTGAAACAATAAATGCCCATCAGTATGCCCCCGGCACCGGCAACGTACATGGGAAGAGGGGTTGTATCTCCCTGCAATAAATAACTGACAATGACCCCGGCAAATATCCATCCGAGTGTTCCAAATACTCGCACAAATGGGAAATCATTTTCCTTGTCTTTCAAAAGGTGAAAGGCCGTAGCAGTAGCCAGCCCAACGGTTGGCATATAGCACAGCATATGAAATAAAAGAAAAGTAAGAAACAATACCGGAGAGGTTTCGCTCATCGAGGGTGCGAGAAAAACAAAGATGCCGCTGAGGATGTGCATAAAGCCCATTACTTTTTGTACGGCAAATAACCTGTCAGCGATCAAACCCAGGAAGAAAGGAGATACTATGGATCCAATAGGACTTACCATGTAGGCAATGTAAATCAGATCACTCATCCCATGACTTTTCATATAGTTTCCTCCTGTCGCGTACCATGACCCCCAGATAAAGAATTGGAGGAACATCATCGCCATTAGTCTGATCTTCATGGGAGGAAAGTGCTAATTGAGCTGAGCGGCGTTTACTTTGTGGACTGGCATTAAATTCTATACGAGTGAAGCCTTCGGTATGTCAGTTTTTATTTTAGATTTGACTTGCGCCAGGATTTTCTTCATATAGCGCAGGGCGATAATTGTTGCGTGGTCCACTTCTTCTATTCCTGCGATTTTATGATTCTTGATTAACGGCAGGCAATATTCGGAGGCCAGGTAGCCTGTATATCCATTTTCATATAAGGCCTCAAGAAATGTCTCATAATTGATCTTTCCACCGTGATGTGGTGCTGGTTCCTGAATCACCTCGCCATCTTCAAGGGTTGTAAGGTTCCAGGCACCATAGTGTGTGTACAAAATATTCTCTCCGCAATTTCTAACCGCCTCCCGCACATATTCATTTTTTTGCCGGTCTGAAAATAAAGGAACATCAATGCAGAGTTTTACATTTTTTCTATCCACTTCATTCATCATGGCAAGCGCGTCCTCATACCCTGGCCTCAGTACAGGCGCATGATTTTGAAGTACTAACGTAATTCCCAGGTCTTCCGCCCAGGATGCAACTTCACGAATACCATTGATCGCCCGGTCCCACACTTTGAGATCAAGCGGCGTCAGAGGTTTGAAATAATTACCTTTTTCATATTGAGCGTACATCGCGACGGCTTCTTCATCGTCGATTATTCCCGGCCAGGCCGCAAAAATTTTAACCATTCCAACGCCAAGGTCATGCGCAAGACTCAGTACTTGTTTCATCATGGCCAGGTTATTTTCTCGCTCCTCGCTATGACGACTACAGAAGTTGCTCATGCTTTCAACAGCGCAAAGTTCAATTGCCTGATCGGCTGCAACTTCTTTGATCCGGATTCTTGTAGCCTTGCTCAGATCCAGAGGGGAAGCGATTGGCCGTTTGGTTTCGATGGCCAGCCCTTCAAAACCAAGTTGTTTTGCCTTATAGATCTGCTGCTCAACAGTGAGAGCTTTGCCGGAGTAAAAAAGTCCGGAGTAAGTAACGGTAAGTAATGCGAATTTCATTGTCTGTCTTCTTTGTGTTTTAACTCTACGAAATCCTAAGCAAATTAAACGTTTACTTTTCGAATAGGTATTTATTTAGTAAAGCTTTTCCTTTTTTTATGGCCTCGCGTCCGTTGGACTCTATTCCGTACCATCCTCTGTATCCCGAAGATTTCGCCAGGCGTATCATTTTGGCAGTTAGTTCTTCCGACGGCTGATTTCGGTAAGACATGCCTTTGGCGTATGGCAATGTTCTTTCCAGGTATGCATAATTATCGAAGTCTTCAGTCGGCTCACGCCAATCAGGATAAGTACCAAAGTAGAGGTTATTTACTTCCCTCATCAGGGAAACCATAAAATCAGGATCATTTGAAATGCCCCCATGATTCTCTATCACAATACTGATCTCTGCGGGTACCGCATACTCGAGTAACATGTTGTAAGATTCTGAAGCCCATTTCAGCGCTTCGTTCTTATCGACATTTTCAGGACCTCGACAATTCGTCCTGATGCTGGAGCATCCTAAGAAATGTGCGGCATCTATCCATTTGCGATGGTTGATTTCGAATTGCCGCCGTCCTTCTTTGGTTGGCATGCATCCATCGCCTTCATCATCAACCATTATAAGGACATTGGTGACATCATGGTCTTCCGCATTTTTCTTAAGCTTTTTCAAATATTCTTCTGTGGGGGCCTCGAAGAATGTATTTACATACTCGATTCCGCCGAGTTCGAAGTCTTCTCTGGCAACCTTAGCAAAGTCAAGGGTCTTCCATTTGCCTGCCTGGATTTCTTCGACAAGAGCCCATTGCGCCAATGAAATATCATCTTTCGTTGCTTGCAGCGGCCCCATGGGCGATGATTTCGCTGACGAAGTGCTCGAAGGTGTTACTAGCGTTGTGGCTTCCATAGTTACAGTTCTTTCCATAAATGCATGATCGTAGCAGACGTATTCAGCTTAGTCAGGTGATGGATCTCCACATCATTCATCACAAGGAGTTACACACCTGTTAGTTCCCAACCCTTTCGATATTCGCGGGTTAAATACTTATTGGCTTCAGGGATATTGGTTATCGACATTTTGGCGGAATCATAGACAACTCTTTTCTTTGCCCGCAAAGCGACGGCTCCGAGGTTGATGGTTTCGGAGATAGTGCCTGCCAGCAAGAAACTACCAGGTGATTGCTTTTTTTCCCTGAAGGCATCGATCCAGGTATCATCACCGCGACTGGCCTCCTCTTCCTCAACTGGCTTACCCTGCGTATAGGCATTCATTTTACTTTGAGGTATCAAAGCAGGTTTTTCATTCCTAAACCCGCCTAGAATCTTTCCTTTATCACCTACGAACAACATCCCTTCGCTAGGAAGATCTTTCCCATCGACTTCCAGTTCCTCCGGTGTTGGCGGCTTCATCCCTCCATCATACCAGAATAGATCGAACGCCGGCAGACTTTCCTGTTTCGGGAACTTAAATCTGATGATGCTTGAATAAGGAAATGCAACGTCGTTGACAACATTTTTACTTACGTGATTTTCAACGGTGCGCGTGGTCGTGGCGTATGCTTCAGCACTATACGGCGCGACGTTTATACCGAGTGTCAGGAACATAGGCCATAGACTGTAATGACCCATATCAGCAATACTTCCCCCACCGAAATCATACCAACCGCGAAATACACAATGTGTATAGTTCGGATGGTAAGGCCGATCAGGAACCGGCCCTAACCAAAGGTCCCAATTAAAGTCTTTAGGAACCGGTGGTGTGTCCGTTGGAAGCGTTGTCCATTGTGGCCATACAGGGCGGTAAGACCAATTGTGTATTTCCTTCAGGTTTCCAATCTCTCCGGCCGCGATCCATTTTTTGACAAGGTCGTTCCCTGGTCGCTTGCTCCAGGCCAGCAAGTGTGTGCTAACGCCAGAGCTACGTGCTGTGTCAATTACCAGTTTTGATTCCTGCATGCGGTTGGCAATTGGTTTGTGAATGACCACATGCTTTCCCTTTTTCATAGCAGCAATGGAAATAGTGGCGTGCAGATGGTCGGGTGTCATAACCTTCAAAGCATCGATATCTTTTTCCTTGTCCAGCAATTCGCGATAGTCTTCGTACGAAGGACAACCTTTGTATTTCTTAATCGATTTGTCCTTTGCATAATATTTTTCGACAAATTCCTGACCGATGTCGCGACCTCCCGGAATGCCCTTAAAATGATCTCCCCACGTTGGCTCTTCTAAAGTCTTGCGGATCCCATCGCGGATGCCGTTTGGCGACCAGTCTATATAATCTTCACTTAGCTTGTTAGGATCGCATACCGCTACAATTTGGATTTTGGGATTTGTAATAAGCTGTGTCATTTCTCGCATGCCCTGCGTGCCACATCCTATGTAACCCAACGTTAGTTTATCACTTGGAGCAACGAATCCAGGCCCGCCCATAACATGGCGGGGTACGATTGTGAATGCTGCTGATGCACCGATTGTGGAAGCAATAAATTTCCTTCGGTTTATTTTTTGCGGATTTTGTGATTCAGATTGACTCATATGGTAGTAGGAATTAGGGGGTAGTGCAGATAATTTAGGGTATTGTATTTGTTTATCCTATCATTTTTGCACCGAATGGAAAAATTCAGTTATAATTTTTACCGTGTGTCGATGTGCGCTATTGACATCGATGATTTAATTATATATGGCAAAAAGTACTGAATTGCCTTTCCGATTGGCCCATGAAAATTATAAGAGGAAATTATCCGTTGCATTTAACTTTTGCCAGATTTGTATAAACAATGATCATACATAACAATGTCGAAAGAGGTTGAAACTTTGATTCCACATCGCAGTCCCTTTTTGTTTGTGGATAAAATCGTTTCGTTGACAAAGGACGAGATCATTGGCGAAACGATTTTTCATGGTACGGACGGATTTCTCTCGGGCAGTTTTCCCGAATTCAATTATGTTCCCGGTGTGATATTAATTGAAGCTCTGGCCCAGTGTGGCGGAGCGGGAATCAAGAAACTCGGGCTGGCAGATGGCCTCTTTGGCTTTGCAAATATCGAAGTTGCAAATTTTTACAAAGGCGTTGAATACGATACTGTATTCAGAATGGTCATTAAAAATATTAAAGTGACCGAGAAATACATAAAACAAATGGGTAGGGGTATTGTAGGCACGCATACGTACATGGATCTAAGCTGGATCTGCGTTAGATTTCAATGACTGACACTCACTCCAAAGACCAGTTTATTAACTTTATTTGCTCAGTATTTTATTGCAACTTCGGCAGCGGTCTTATCCCAGCCAAGTCTCATAATGGCTTGCTTCTCACCCTTTGGTTCAAATTGAATGGAAAAGTTCTCCAGTGTTTCATTCAGCGTTGAGACAGGTGCCGCAAATCTGACGACATCATTTTTTTCGTTGTATTTAAAGGCGCCCCAATAATCCAGATCGGAGTTTAGAATGATTGTCCACTCTTTCTCATTAGGGATAGTGAACAATGAATAAGTTCCGGCATTCACTCTCTTGCCACCCAGTTCTACATCCTGATAGAGCTTAACCTCTGTATTTTCATTGGCGCCAGTGCGCCAGACCTTGCCGTAAGGCACGAGTTTGCCAAATATCTCACGGCCGTTCTTAAGGGGCCTACTGTAGGTTACCCTGATGATCGCTTTTTCGCCTTCTTTGCGGTCATGGGCAAAATGGTCCGGCAGATATGCGTAGTCAAGCGGACTTTTATCAGCTTTTCGGAAAGTTTGTGCGTTGCTTATGTTAATCAGCAAGGTTGTCAGAACAAAAGGGAAAAGAATTTTTTTCATAATCTGTTTTACATTAAACCGTCACGGACCAGAAGGTCCCCGAATTCTTAAAAGTTATCCGTTATTAGTTTAGATATCCACCATGCCGATTGTTTGTCTGTAGTATTATTCCCGGCTCGGCATTGAACGCCCCATCAACACACACGACACCCTCCTAACTATTAACGGATAACCATTAACGGATAACAATTAACTAATAATACCGTCCCATTAGGGGATGTTCAACAATAGCCCGTCTTAGTTCCAGCAAATCTACTGGACCTTGATAACTGTACACAATTTTTCCACCAGGTTCAACCAACATGGTATAAGGTAAGGCCCCATTCCACTTCGGATCTACAGCCTCAATTAATTTATAGTTGTCTTCGCCATCGTACAGGTAATTCTTAACTGGTGAATGTGCCTTCTTGAGAAAATTTAACGCTTTGTCGCTGTTCTCAGGTTTATCTGCGGACAATGAAACAAACTCAAAATTGCGATGACCATACCATCGTTGCAATTCCACCAGATCCGGGTATTCAGCGATGCAAGGTGCACACCAGGTAGCCCACAGGTTGATCAGCCTGAGATTGTCCGTGGGATTCTTCACAATGTCTTTTATCTGGCTTTCTTTAACTTTTTCAAGTGCAACTGGTTTTGCTTTCCATCGGTCTTCAACTTTCTTGTTATACTGATCCTTCCAACCCCACTTAACGGAACATCCAAACGTCTTGTTCTCGGGATTAGCGACGGGCTTATCAGCCAAAACCGCATCAACGGCTGCCCGAAGGTCTTCCGCATTTGCTTTGCCTGGTTTTTCAATATTGTCGATCCGCCCGATGTATGCAAGCTTCCTGTCTGAATCAAAAACGTAGGCATGCGGCGTAGCCACCGGGCCATATTTGATTGCCATTGACTGCGTATCACCATCATATAGGTAAGGAAAATTGTATTTCTTGTCACGGTGACGGATAATCATTTCTTCATACGAATCGTTTAAATCCGTATAGCCACACTCTTCGGGTAGCAGGCCCATCGTGCTGTTTGGCATAACCCCTACGACGGCAACTCCTTTGTTGCTGTATTCGTCTGTGAATTTGATAATGCGGTCCTCATATGCCTGGGCTGTAGGGCAATGGTTGCATGTGAATATCATCACTAACACTTTAGAATCCTTAAAGTCCTCCAGGGTGTAGAATTTGCCCGTTACGTCTGGAAGTTTGAAGGGTGGCGCAACTGTGCCCAAGGAAAGTGTCTTCACCTCAACTTCTGAAACGCGTTGAGGATTGGGTTTAAAACCCGTCGTTGATGCTGGAACAGAATCCTGGTTTGTTGCTGCTTCCTTTTCCTTTGCTGGTTGACAGGCGGACAAAATGCCTGCCAATGCGATCAAGCAAGTAGTATGGAGTAAACGATATTTGGTTTTCATGCCGGTAGCTTTTATTGTTGGTTAGGTTGCTATGACTGAAGGATTGATTTTCCTTGTATAGCTTTTTTCAAAATTTAGACTTTCCCGGTCAAACCAACAACACCGCTATGCTTTAAATCCCCTGACAGCCTCCAAGCGGTAGCTATTCTTTGCAGGCGGGTGGCGTTACAGTGCATAATCGTGTTCATTGCATGGGGAACCCATGTTATTCAGACCGTATTGTTGCGTCATCACTAATTTCATTCCTATGAAAGCTGTTGCTCCGTAGATCAAAGGAATTTGTAACATTGCGTATAAAATATTGGGTCAATTATGCATCCTCAATTAATTCTGAATACAGTATTGGTAATTACGGTAGTGAGCTACCTGTTTGAACAGGCGCTGGATTATATAAACTTAATATCCCAAAAAACCGATATTCCTAAAGAGATCGAATCCTTTTACGAAAAGGGTAAATATTTGAAATCACTGCAATACACTCGCGAGCGCACGAAGTTCTCGTTCATCACTTCAGCGTTTGGGTTTCTATTGTCCACAGCTATGCTGCTCACCGGTGGATTTGGTTGGCTTGATGGTATACTCCGCGTCTATATTGAAAATGAAATAATACTGGCTCTCGTGTTCTTCGCAATATTGATACTTGCTTCTGACGTTCTAACGATTCCATTTCAATGCTATAGTATTTTTGTGATAGAGGAGAAGTACGGGTTCAATAAGACGACTGTCAAAACATTCATTTTGGACAAACTCAAGGGATACGCACTCGGAGGCATCGTGGGTGGATGCCTGCTTGCCATCCTGATTTATATGATCCAGGCACTCGGTACGTCGTTTTGGATTTGGTTTTCGATCATTGCATCGGTCTTTATACTATTTATTAATATGTTCTACACGTCGTTAATCCTTCCGCTTTTTAATAAGCTTACGCCTTTGCAGGATGGCGAATTAAAAAATTCCATTGAAGCATTCTCGAAGAAGGTAAACTTTCCACTTGATAATATTTTTATTATTGACGGATCAAAACGATCGAAGAAAGCAAATGCTTTTTTTTCAGGTATAGGAAAAAAGAAAAAGATTGTTCTCTACGATACGCTCATTTCAAACCATTCTACGGAAGAGTTGGTTGCAGTCCTTGCCCACGAGGTTGGCCACTTTAAAAAGAAACACGTCGTTAGGGGTTATATTCTTTCCGTGTTACAAATTGTATTTACCCTATTTGTTCTCTCCCTGATGGTGTTCAATGAAAATCTTTCATTAGCGCTCGGTGGTTCACAGCTTGCAATCCACCTTAACTTGCTTGCGTTCGGAATCTTATTTTCCCCCATCTCGGGAGCAACGGGATTACTGATGAATATCTACAGCCGCAAAAATGAGTTCGAGGCCGATGCGTACGCTAAGCAAACTTTTGATGGGAACGCATTGATAAATGCACTAAAGAGATTGTCCGTGGATAACCTGAGCAATTTGTATCCGCATCCGCTGTATGTTTTTTTTCACTATTCGCATCCACCCTTGTTGAAGCGATTGGAGGCTTTAGGACGGTGAAACCTGGATCCCCTTAAAATAGGTCAGCGCCATGGCATACCCTTCCAACCCAAATCCGGTGATCATGCCGACGCATTTTGAAGTAATCAGGCTCTTGTGCCTGAACTCTTCGCGACCGTAAACATTGGAGATGTGCACCTCCACAACAGGCGACTTGATTCCAGCAATGGCGTCGTGCAATGCTACCGATGTGTGAGTGTACGCCCCCGCGTTAAGTATAACCCCATCAAAAGAAAAACCTACTTCGTGCAACTTATTAACCAGCTCACCTTCAACGTTGGATTGGAAGTAATGCAGCAGCATGGTGGGAAATCGTTTCTTAAGCGTTTCAAAAAAGCTTTCAAATGACTCACTTCCATAGATGGAAGTTTCGCGCTTCCCTAGCAGGTTAAGGTTAGGGCCATTAATGATCTGGATATTCATGCGACCAAGTTAAATAAAAAGTTAAAGCGGCAGGTATCTGGTTAGATTGTTGTTTTTTAGATAGCATGACGTTTATTTCGTGTTATGTGGGAGTTGAATATCAAACATTTTTCAAACTACTTAAGGTTGGAGCGATCCCTATCCAGCAATTCCATTGAAGCCTATCTTCATGATATTGAGAAGTTTCATCAATTCATGTTGATGAAAGATGCTGCTGTGAATCCAACCAAAGTTACGTCGAGGCATCTGCAGCAATTCCTTCAATACATCAACGAGCTCGGGATGAGTGCGTACAGCCAAGCACGGATTCTTTCAGGTATAAAAGCATTCTTTAAATACCTGTTATTTGAAGAATTAATAGACAAAGATCCATCGTCGCTAATCGAGGGTCCTAAGCTTGGTAGAAAACTTCCGGATACGCTCAGCTATGTCGAAATTGAAAAGCTTTTGCAGGCCATTGACCAGTCTAAGCCCGAAGGGGGCCGGAATCGCGCGATGCTTGAAATTCTCTATTCGTCGGGGTTGCGCGTTAGTGAATTGATAGACCTGAAGCTTAACAATGTATATGCAGACATCGGATTTCTTCGTGTAATAGGAAAGGGCAACAAAGAACGGCTCGTACCAATCGGACGGGACGCACTGAAGTATCTCACGATATACACTGGCGAAATTCGCGGTCTATCACCGCACAAACCACCTCAAAAGGGACATGAGCCTTATGTTTTTCTAAATAGGAACGGCCGTAAGCTTACCCGCGAGATGATCTTTATCATCATAAAAAATCTTGCACTCGAAATCGGTTTGAACAAAACCATAAGTCCACACACGTTCCGTCATTCGTTTGCAACGCACCTCATTGAAGGAGGCGCTGATTTGAGGGCTGTTCAAGAGATGCTAGGTCATGAGTCCATTACAACAACCGAAATATATACACACCTGGATCGCGATTATCTGAGACAAGTAATACAGGAATTTCATCCCAGACGGTAATGTTGGTCAAGGTGGTATTTTGAGATTGCTCTTCAAAATTAGCAACCGATCAATATCTTTGCGCCATGTATAAATGGCTCGTACGCCCGTTTCTCTTCTCCATCGATCCGGAAAAAATTCATCACCTCGTATTTAAGCTTCTCAAATTTCAGAGCAAACTTCCAGGCTCTGGTGCATTGCTTCGCGCTGCATTTAGAATAGAGGATGCCCAGCTCGAAAAGAAGGTCTTTGGTATCACGTTCAAGAACCCGGTGGGGCTAGCTGCCGGCTTTGATAAGGACGCTAAATTGGTCGATGAACTCTCTGCCCTTGGCTTTGGATTTATAGAGATAGGGACGGTGACGCCTTTGCCTCAAGCAGGAAATGACAAGCCTAGATTATTTCGCTTACCCGGGGATCATGCACTCATCAATCGGATGGGGTTTAACAACGAGGGGGTCGACAGAGCAATAGAACGGCTGAAGAAAAAAAAATCTGGTATTGTTATCGGTGGAAACATTGGCAAAAACAAAATTACTCCAAACGAAAAGGCTCTTGACGATTACGCGATTTGTTTTGAAGCGCTTTTCCCGTATGTAGATTATTTTGTTCTCAATATCAGCTCACCGAATACGCCCGGGCTACGCGACTTGCAGGATAAGGAACCATTGCGAAAACTGCTGTTCCATATCAAAGAACTAGGAAGGTCAAAAACCGTTTACAAACCTGTGTTGCTGAAAATCGCCCCTGACCTTACCGAAAGCCAGTTGGATGATATAATAGAGATCGTAAGGGAAACTAAATTAGATGGTGTTGTCGCTACCAATACGACGATCTCCCGTCTGGGCCTTAAGTCGCCTAAGGCAGAAGTCGATGCAATTGGAAACGGAGGTTTGAGTGGCGAGCCACTCAGAAAAAGATCCACTGAAGTCATCAAGTATCTTCGGCTAAAGTTAGGTAGCGATTTTCCGATCATCGGGGTTGGTGGCATTATGAATGCTGACGATGCTCTTGAAAAAATTGACGCTGGTGCTGACCTTGTACAACTTTACACGGGATTTATCTATGAGGGACCGAGCCTGATAAAACGAATCAACAAGGCGATCCTTAATCGCTTGCCCAAAATCACCGGTTCACTTCTTAGTTTTTATTGAAGGAAAGGGTTGCCTTTAATGTGCCCTCTATTTCAATCCCTGTGTCCGGGTCTTGATACGTACCATCTTTTTCATAATACAACACCAGTTTTGTGTCGGTCAGCGTCTGGATGGTATATGTGCCGGAAAGATCAATGAAATTCGTATCGAAGTTGAGCGAGGTAGTCAGTTTTTCGCCGTCCTGTGACCATGTTCCTGCAGTCGGTACACTGCCTTGGGTCAAGGTTGCGCTTCCACCCTGTTTGAATTCCAGCGTTGGCTGAAACATCACATCCTCTTCCTCGAAGCCCGAGGGTACGCCGAAGACCAGTACCTCGCCTTCAGCTTTAGATCCGTGCCAGATACCTTCTATTGAGGCCATTTTTTCTTCATCATCACAAGCAAACGGTGCAACCAACAATGCTGAAAAGACAATGGAAAAGAGAATTCTTACTTTCATAAAGTAATTTTTGCTAGATTCAATCAACTGTCAGCTGAATTCAATATAGTGTCAATTTTCCAGGATAAAACCGCCAAACTGCTCAGTTGTTCTTTCACTCGGTAAGTGTAAAAGGAGGGGTGATAAATGGATATTAGTTTGAGCCGTTTTCCCCAAGGCGAATTGAGATTATCTGACGATGACAGATGATTTGAAATTCTTCTATGAAAAGTCTAAAAACAGGGCTGCTGGTTTCGCTCTTTTTAGTTAGTGCGATCGGACTATTCTCCTGGAAAAAGTTCGACAACTCTGTCATCCTTTACAAGGCTCCGCCTTTGCCAACGGTTAGCATGTGCGGCTCTTTTCCATTGGGCTGGAGCGATACGATCCCAATCCAACCGGCTAAGCTTTTGGATGGACTTGGCAACTTGCATTATCCTGTAACTACCCATTCCATAAAAGCTCAAGAGTTTTTTGAGCAAGGTCTTCGCCTGGTCTATGCGTTTAATCATTGGGAAGCGATACAAGCATTTAAAACCGCGACCAATCTCGACCCGGATTGCGCGATGGCTTATTGGGGTCTGGCATTGGCATTCGGCCCGAACCTGAACGACTGGAATCCGCAAGACCGCGAGCGCATAGCCTATGAAGCCATTCAAACGGCGCAAAGCAAGAAGGATCGGATATCACAGGTTGAGAAAGATTTCATCGACGCACTGGCTACACGGTATGATGGCAAGGCCTACGACGTGAGAGATTCGCTCAATCTTGCTTATGCCTCCGCTATGACCAAGCTTGCTGCGCAATATCCTCATGACGTGGAAGTACAAACGCTTTGTGCGGATGCCATCATGAATACTATGCCCTGGGACTATTGGCAAAAAGATGGATCGCCAAAACAGGCTACCGCCCAGGCGAAGAATATTCTTGAGGTAGTTCTTAAAAATTTTCCTGAACACCCGGGGGCTCATCACCTCTACATTCATTTGGTTGAGGCTTCTCCAACTCCCGAACTCGGGCTGAACAGCGCCGAATTTTTGGAGACCGCTATGCCGGGTGCCGGCCATATCGTTCATATGCCTGCGCATATTTATGTGCGCGTAGGCCAGTATGCGAAATCCATCGCATCAAATGTCAACGCAGTAAAAGTTGACGAACAATATCTTTCGTATTCAAATAATCAGGGCATGTATCGTTTGATGTACTACCCGCATAACCTTGATTTTATCAGCTTCAGCTCCTACATGGAAGGTCGCAGTAACCTAGGTATACAAACGGCGTTAAAGCTTGCTTATAAAGGTAGCTTCAGCAAAACTTCGACTCCGGGATTTTCACAATATTTGACGGTGGAGCCGATGATAGCCTACACCCGTTTCGGGAAATGGAACGAAATCCTGGCATTGCCAGATCCTGGCAATGATATTCTCTATGCTCAGGTAATGTGGCGTTTTTCAAGGGGAATGGCTCTGATACGATCCGGCCATTCGGCAGAAGCCAAGTTTGAGCTCAACAAGCTTGACTCTCTGAACAAACTGGATACATTGAAATCCATTTATATCTCTTTTAATCCTGTATCGAGCTCATCTCAAATCGCTTCAAGCGTCTTGCGCGGAGAAATCTTAATGAGCGAAAAAAATATCGAGGACGCGGTTAAGGAATTCAAAATCGCCGTACAAACCGAAGACTCTCTGCGTTACAACGAGCCCCCTGAATGGAAACTTCCAGCCCGGCATTTTCTTGGTGCGGCACTTATAGATGCCGGTAAATTT
>JAICGJ010000064.1 GCA_025923195.1 Chryseolinea sp. | reverse complement strand
CGCATACCGAGGGATTTGGTCCGAGCGTGATCGTTGGACTCGGGACAATGGTGATCGTAATAGGCTGCGTGCTGCTAACGCACCCCGTTGTGCTATTCCGAACCGTCAGGTTAGCATTATATGCTCCCGCGGTCGCTGCCCCGGGTACGGTGATCACTATCGGGGTAGCAGGCAACGCCGCGTTAACGACATCGACAAAACCTTGGGCTTGCGCTGCTGCATTAAAATCTATGCTGTATTGATTGGGACTTCCGGTCGTTGCGGAATACCCCAAGTTTGCTGATGGCGCTCCCGTACATACTGTCGGGCTTGCACCGAGAGTGATGCCAGGTGTGGCATTGATAGTAACAGATATGGGCTGAGACGAACTCACGCACCCTGTCACTGCATTTAAGACCGTTAATGTTCCATTGTACGTTCCTGCCACCGCTGCTCCAGGTACAGTAATCACGATAGGGCTGGCAGGCAGTGCCGCATTTACGACGTCAACGAACCCTTGGGCTTGAGCAGCGGCATTAAAGTCAATACTATATTGATTAGGGCTTCCCGTTGTGGCGGAATATCCAAGATTAGCGTTTGCGCTTCCGATACAAACTGAAGGATTCGCTCCCAGGGTAATAGTTGGGTTCGCAATAATGGTCACGCTAATGTTGCTATTTGCGCTCGAGCATCCGCTCACGCTATTGCGTACAGACAACGTTGCACTATAGATACCTGCTGCCGCGCCAGCTGGGACCGTAATTAAAACCGGAGATGCAGGCAAAACGGCATTTACTACATCAACAAAGCCTTGCGCTTCTGCCGCTGCATTGAAATTTATGCTGTATTCGTTTGGAGCTGCTGTGGTTGCCGAATAATTCAAATTGGCTAACGTGCTTCCGGCGCATACCGAGGGATTAGGACCCAATGTAATGGTCGGACTTGCAAGTATAGTTACGCTGATGGGCTGCGATCCGCTCACGCACCCTGTGGTGCTATTTCGAACCGTCAGGGTAGCGTTGTAAGTCCCGGCTGCAGCTGCGCCAGGTACTGTAAGCACAATGGGTGTCGCCGGCAGTGCTGCGTTGACTACATCAACAAAACCTTGTGCCTGTGCTGCTGCATTGAAGTCGATGCTGTATTGATTCGGGCTGCCAGTAGTTGCCGAATATCCAAGACTAGCAGATGTTGCGCCAGTGCATACCGACGGGTTCGGACCAAGTGTGATGCCAGGCGTAGGATTGATGGTTACGGTGATCGGTTGAGATGTGCTGGCACATCCTGTAACCGTATTCAACACGGTTAACGTTCCATTATACGTTCCTGCTCCCGCAGCTCCAGGTATTGTGATAACGATAGGGCTGGCGGGCAACACGACATTTACGACATCAACAAATCCTTGTCCCTGTGCGCCAGCGTCAAAATCAATGCTGTACTGGTTTGGCCCTCCACTGGTCGCAGTGTACGGCAGATTAGCTGTTGCCGCGCCGATGCATACCGCTGGATTCGCTCCAAGTGTAATCGTTGGGCTACTCACAACGGTTACTGTGATATTACTATTCGGGCTTACGCAACCAGTTGCATTGTTACGTACGGACAGGGTTGCATTATATGTACCGGCGGCGGCTGCACCAGGTATTGTGATCACGATCGGAGTCGCTGGGAGCGCAGCATTGATTACATCTGTAAATCCCTGCGCTTCCGCGGCGCCATTAAAATTGATACTGTATTGGTCGGGACTACCGGTAGTTGCGCTATAACCCAGGTTTGCCACTGTGCTCCCGGAACACACCGTCGGATTTGCTCCAAGCGTTATTGTAGGATTCGGGTTGATCGTAACTGTAATAGGTTGCGATGAACTTGAACAAGTACTGCTGGTACTACGGACTGTAAGCGTAGCATTGTAGGTACCTGCTACGGCGATTCCCGGAACTGTTATTGAAATCGGTGATGCTGGCAGCGGGGCGTTTACCACATCAACAAAACCCTGGGCTTCTGCGCCGGCGTTGAAGTCGATGCTATATTGATTGGGGCTCCCTGTTGTAGCTGAATAGGGTAAGCTTGCTGTAGCACTTCCAATGCACACGGAAGGGTTTGTGCCTAGCGTTATCGTAGGATTGGCAATCAGCGTTACAGTAATAGGAATTCCCGTGCTCGGGCAGCCTGTTGTAGTATTTGTAACCGTAAGAGTAGCATTGTAGTTTCCTGCAGCTGCAAGAGCAGGTAACGTAATGGTTATTGGGCTAGCTGGCATGGCTGCATTTACCACGTCAACAAATCCCTGGGCTTCAGCTGTGCCATCAAAATCAATGCTGTATTGGCTTGGAGATCCAGTCGTTCCTGTGTAGTTCAGATTTGTTGAAGTGCTTCCGACGCAAACAGATCCGACCACAACGCCCGAAATAGTAGGGAGAGGATTAACGGTCATCGTGATGGAGCCCGTCATAATGCGTGGTATACACGATCCAAGAATTGCCCGTATTACGAGAGTTTGTCCATTGTTAAATAAGCCTGATGGCAACGTGATTGTCAACGGTGCGCCCGTACCGACCGCTGAAACACCAGAATAGATTCCATTGACAAGAACCTCGTAGCCAACACCAACTTCCGATCCATTCAGTTGAATTGTTGCATCTGAACCTTGACAGACAGCTTGTGTGGGTCCATTTGTGATGGTGTACAAAGCAGGCTGAGGATCCGTAATTGACCAGTTCTTAAGTTCGAAGCAATTTGAATAATCGTCGTGCAATTCAAGCGTATAGTTACCCCCGGGCAGCCCAGACAGTCCCGCAAGTGTTGCAAGATCAAGCACAGAGTTTCCATCTGTTGTACCGACGATGGGAAATCCAGGTAAACCATTAGTGGTTTCGAATTCATAAGTAAATTGCCCACCTCCGGTCAGAACTTTCGATCCACCGGCTATGGTAAGCGCTATTTGACCATCGGGATTTGAACAATTAGAGTTAGTTAGATCCGTCGATGGGTCATCTGTAATGGTGATGTCAGGTAGATTGGTGAATACAACGGGATCGTTCAGGGCGAAAGTGTTGATGATATCGGTTCCTGAATTGTCTACAATGATGAAGTCGTAATTATTTACAGGTAAGGTTTCTGGAGCATTGAACTTAAAACTTGATCCAACTGCGATAGTCTGGGTGATAAATAAGTTTGGTGGACCTATGATTACCTGTAGTTGGGCTGGAAG
This sequence comes from Chryseolinea sp., assembly GCA_025923195.1. Taxonomy (GTDB): domain Bacteria; phylum Bacteroidota; class Bacteroidia; order Cytophagales; family Cyclobacteriaceae; genus Chryseolinea. The sequence continues at coordinate 24,701 of JAICGJ010000064.1, read as the reverse complement.
ATTGTCTGAAGTGGATACGACAGTGAAGTTTATATAGCCGTTGCTCGCCCCTTCGCATGGATTTGATGCGAACACCTCCACAACAAGACCCCCATCCGTATACGTTTTACTCTGTGCTCGTAAGTCAGAAATTACCAGCAGGAATAAAAGTATTGGTAGTAAAGTTTTAATCATGAACGTTGAATGTCTATATCTCACTTTACCTCAATGAATTCTTCTGTCGTGCAATCTTTTGTATCGCTAACTATGTATCTATACCTGCCAGGTGTCAATCGATCGAAGACATGATTCCTAAAATCTTTTGACACAAGATTGCTTTTATCATCTAAGAGTAAATAGTAGTAGGGCGCCTGTCCGCCACGTGCTGTAAGGGTTAGCGTAAAAAAACCTCCGTTTAAATCCTTTGTAGACGCAGCGGTTACTTCAACATCACAACCATTAAAATCAAGGGTGACGGGCCTGGCTGCCCCTAACGTGAGGAATAGGAGAAATACAACTAAGAGGCGCTTCGGTAGCTTCATATAAATACTACGATCAAAAAATTACCTTTGATTACGGTTAAAAAATTAATGTAACCTCCGCTAAATAAAAGTAAAGATCGCTGTTACAGTGGTTAGCGCTGCTTCAAAAAACTGGTTTACTAAGCCTTGTAAGATTTAGTTCAAAAAATCAAAATTTCCGCTGAAGTATCTCACTCATAACGATGGCCTTTTTCAATCCCTCAGGGTCATAAAAATCAACTAGATACCTATCCATAAGGTTGGCCTGATCCGCCTGCTCAAAGACTTTAAACTTCTCGAACGTGGTATCGATGTCTTTTATATTTAACGTTTCTTCCAACGACGGCCGCAAGAATGCATGTTGCTTCGCTTCCTCGTACTCGACTGCAACTTTATCCCGTTTATAATCATAGTTAACGTCCTCGAGATCCTGCTCTTCCTCCTTCAAATCTTCCTCGTAATTAGCATATTCCTCCTCTTGGGGAGGCGCCTTAGGTTGAGACCTGGACTCCGTGATTTCCTTTAGCAATTCTTCAAAGGTCAAGACTTTTGTAGGCGCCCTGGGCTTGGCTGGTGGGGGCTCAAATCGGGTAACGGGCTTATCAGGCCGGACGTCAGGAAGTTCTTCCGCCTTTTTTTCCGGCTTCTTCAGAACTCGGCTTAACAGGTATATCACGCCGATGAGAACGTATAACCAAAACTGAAAATCGCCCATGCACCAAAATTAGAAAATTAAATCAAAAAGACTATTTGGAGGCTCCGCAAGGTTAAATCGATGTACCTTCTTATTGAAAACTTTTATTTTGAATTGCCGAAGTCAGTACCTTATCTTTGCCGACTTGGAAAAAAGTTTCGGGTTTAAGTTTGAAGTTTGAGGTTGACATATCTATCTCACTGTGCTGCAACTTGATAAACCCCAATACTTAAATTGATATTCTTACAATACTGCGGTCTAAAGGGCGAGCGTCGGAAGCTATAAAGGAAGTACACTTTTTAGCCATAACCTTAAACTTTAAACCCTAAACTTTAAACTATAAATGCAATTAGCGAAACTGGAGATTAAGGGCTTCAAGAGTTTTGCCGACAAAATCGTTATCAATTTTGATGAAGGGATTACGGGGATTGTTGGACCGAATGGATGTGGGAAATCAAATATTGTAGATTCCATTCGCTGGGTGTTAGGTGAGCAAAAGACGAGCGCCTTACGCTCTGAAAAGATGGAAAACGTCATCTTCAATGGTACCAGTCAGAGAGGTGCCCAACAAATGGCGGAAGTATCATTGACCATAAACAATACTCGTAATATTCTCCCCACCGAGTATTCACAAATTACCATAACCCGAAGACTTTACCGCTCTGGGGAAAGCGAGTATCTGCTGAACGGCGTCGTATGCCGGCTCAAAGACATCACTAATTTGTTCTTAGACACTGGCATTGCTTCAAATAGCTACGCAATCATCGAACTTGGAATGGTGGATGACATCCTTAACGATAAGGATAACAGTCGACGAATGTTATTCGAAGAAGCAGCAGGAATTTCCAAATTCAAAAAGAGAAAAAAAGAAACCCTGAAAAAACTTGAGGATACGGATGCCGATCTGGAGCGCGTTGAGGATCTGCTTTTTGAAATTGAAAAGAATATGAAAAGCCTGGAAAAACAGGCGAAACAGACGGAAAATTATTACCGGATTAAGGAGGAGTATAAGCAGAAGAGCATCCACCTGGCGAAGGTTGTGGTCAGCAAGCAAAAAGAAAAGTTCGATAGCCTGCACAAGCAGATTGAGTCAGAAAGCAATAGAAAAGTGGCGCTTACCGCTGACGTTGCAGAGAAAGAAGCACTGATAGAAAAAGAAAAAACCGAACTGCTAGTAAAGGAAAAGACACTTTCGGCCCGTCAGAAGGCGATCAATGAATTTGTTTCAAAGATCAGACATTATGAAAGTGAAAAGCAGATCAAAAACACACGGCTTAAATATCTGAATGATCGGGCGGCCGGCCTTCGTGACCAGATCGATCAGGACAGGAAGAGCAACGATCGGGCAAGATTCAGCATTCAGAGTCTTGAAACAGAAAAGATCTCTGCCGAGGAAATACTTGCAGAGATTGTAGAAAAGGTAGAGAGCCTGAAGGCTGAGTACGAGGAACAAAAGAGGGTAACTGCAGAACTTCAGCAACAAGCCGACGCCATCCGACGCGTGCAGCGAGAACGCCATGAGGAAAGTTTTCAGATCAATAAAGGAGTAGAAATTCGCGAGATCCAGATTTCTTCTTTGAAACAGGAACTTGAAAAACATGCTACCGATACAACCAACCAAAGTGCAAGCCTGGCAGAGTTTGAAAACAAATTGAAACTACTTCAACAAGAGCTCGACCAGAAAAATAAAGAACAGGAGAACTTAAAAACTGAGGAGGAACGCGTACAGGAGAGGATCACAGATGTTGAAAAGACAATCGAGATGATCCGCGAGGAGATGAACATTACCGCGCGGAAGCTGGACGCGCGTCAGAACGAATACAACCTCACTAAATCCCTCGTTGAAAATCTGGAAGGTTTCCCTGAGGCAATTAAGTTCCTAAAAAAGAAAGTTGGAAAAAACGCCCCTCTCCTTTCTGATATCCTGACGACGTCCGAAGAATACCGGGTACCGATCGAAAATTACCTTGAACCATATCTCAACTACTACATAGTTGAGCATGAAGCAGAGGCCTTTGATGCCATCAATATTTTGAGCGACGCCGCTAAAGGTAAAGCGCACTTCTTCATACTTGATGCCTTTGAAAGATTTGAATCAACGCCCGCCAGAATTTATGATAATGCTTTTCCTGCCACGGAGATCATAGAGTACGATCACAAGTATAAAAAACTGATGTCCTTTATCCTCGACGGTGTATACATCTATGAAGGGGACATCAAAAAGATTCCCCACGGTGATGAAAACACCTTTATTACAAAGAACGGAAAGCTGACTAAGCGCAGGTTTAGTATCTCCGGTGGATCCGTCGGATTATTCGAAGGTAAGAAGATCGGCCGTGCGAAAAACATGGAGAAGCTTGATAAGGAAATAAAGGAACTTACTCGCAAGTTGGACGATATAAGAGGCAGTTTACTTGAAAAACAGGCCGACCTTGAAAAACTAAGAAATAATCGCCTCCGCCAGCAAATCGAAGAGGTGCAAAATACTATTCGGCAGGTTAATGAAGAGTTCGTTTCGGTTAGAACGAAGCGTGAGCAATTCGCACAAATGCTCAGCAATGCAGATTTGCGCAGCGAAGACATTCTTGAGAAAATTGATACGCTCCTGAAGGAACTAGATGACCTCAAACCCAAGGCGCAGCAAGCCTTGCATGATCTAGAGGAACAGGAGATCAAACTAGGAACTATTTCTGAAAGTTTGGCTGCCAATAGCGAGCTTCTTACGCAAAAGTCAACGGCCTTCAATGAGCAGAATATCTTTTTCCATCAACAGGAAAATCGCGTCAAGAGCATCGAACAGGAAACGCGCTACAAGCAAGAGTCAATGGACCAAAGCAGTCAGCGAATAGATGTGAATGCCGTGGAGTTGAAAAAAAATGAAGAGGAAGTCAGACATATCATTGAAACCACGCAGTCGACTGATGAGGAGTTACTCGGTATGTATGCCGAAAAAGAGGAAATGGAAAAGGGGCTGAGCGAGGCCGAGAAAGAATATTATGAGTCGAGGGGAAATATCGACCATATTGAAAAGCAACTCCGGGAAATCCAGCATCAACGTCAAAACATAGATACGGTTTTGCTTGAACTACAGAATCAGTTAGGCGATAGCAAAATGCAGCTGAATTCTGTGAAGGAACGCCTTTCCGTTGAATTTAATACAGATCTGGATTCGCTTGTTGATCATTCAGCTCCAGAGGAAACAGAAGAGTTAAGCGCCGCCGACGAAGACAAGATCCGGCAGGAAGTTCAAAAGATCCGCGATCGACTCGACAACATGGGACCCATCAACCCTATGGCCATGGAAGCCTACACCGAGATCAAAGAACGGAACGACTTTATCCTGACTCAGAAAGACGACCTTTTGAAAGCCAAGGATTCCCTACTTAGTACAATTACGGAGATTGAAGGGGTAGCCAGCCAGAGCTTCATGGACGCGTTTAACCAGATCAAAGATCACTTCGTGCGTGTGTTCCGATCGTTGTTCACAGAGGGTGATGAGTGCGATCTCAGATTAGTGGATCCGAATAGTCCGTTGGATTCTGAAATCGATATTATAGCCAAGCCTAAAGGTAAGCGTCCACTCACGATAAACCAGCTTTCGGGTGGAGAGAAGACCCTCACAGCAACTGCCCTGCTTTTCAGCATGTATTTATTGAAACCAGCACCCTTCTGTATTTTTGATGAGGTTGATGCTCCGCTGGATGATGCTAACATCGATAAGTTTAATACGATTATAAGGAATTTCAGCAAGGATTCGCAGTTCGTTATAGTAACCCACAACAAGCGAACGATGAGTTCTACAGATGTAATTTATGGGATTACTATGGTTGAAAAGGGAATATCACGGGTGGTTCCCGTAGATCTCCGGGAGTTAGCGTAGCAGGACCAGAAGCGGATCTAAAGGATCGAACATTTTCAACCGGCATCAAACCTGTAGCTATCGCCATCAAAGCTTCGGATGATGTCAAATCCCAATTTCGCCTTAAGATTCTGCATGTACATGTCGATGGATGTATCAAACAGATAGATCTCTGATCCCCAGATGTTGCAGAGAAGGTTCTCCTGGGAAATGACCTTTCGTGGATTTTGAGCCAGGAAAAAAAGCAGTTCAAATTCCGGCTTGCTCAACTTTATCTCCCGATCGTCAACCCTGACAGAGGAGGCTTTGCGGTTAATGCAGATGTTGCCAACGTGCAGTTCCGGCACGCTTTTCCGTATCACAAATTTGCGCTTTAGCACGGTGCTTACTTTGTAGGTAAGTGACCGCAATCCTACCACTTTTTCAATGTAATCATCTCCTCCGGTATCCAGTGCGGCTTGCTGGTAATAGCTTTCCGACTTCGCCGTCAGGAAGAAAATATATGTATCTGCAAAACGTTCTATCGTTCGCAATTCCTTGCAAATTTCAATACCATTGGGTCGCGGCATCATGATGTCGAGAATGATGAGGTCGGGATTAAAATGTTGAGCTGCGCTAACAGCCTCGTTGCTATCGGCTAATGTTTTGACGCGGTATCCCTCCCGTTCCAGATTGTATTTGAGTAATTCTAATATGTCCAGATCATCATCCACCAACAAGACCCTGAAGGATTTTTTCCGCTCACCCATTGCGTACGATTGTTCGTCAAATTTACAACGTATGTGTTACCTAATTTTTACAGTGTCATTATGAAGAAATGAAGATTTAAAAAGATTTCCCCTATATTAAGTGATCTTTGCACACCTTGTTGGTCTTCTATGGACAAGGGAGGATAATTAATTGTTGAATGTTGTCCATTGAATGTTGAGTGTTTTTGATCACCATGAAAAATCGGAGAAAATGAAAAATAATCAACACTCAACTATCAACACTCAATTTTCAATGTTCAGGTAATTCGTAATTCCCCCTACTGCCCTTCTCTGGTCTTTCCGTGTAGCCTATTTTCCCAGCGAAATTGCTCGGGCAACAGCGTCGGCAGTAACATTCTTATAGTCAACCGTCACCCTACTGTCAGTTTCAACCCACTCAAGAATTTTATTCAGGTGTTTCTTCCGCAGCTTTTTAATAACAGGTATACCCATCTGTTTAAGCGCTGCTGCGTTGTAATGTTGTTCGAGCTGAGATTTCATCGGAATAACCATGAGCTTTTTATGGAGGTAAAGTGCTTCAGCGGGCGTTTCAAAGCCCGCGCCGCACAGTATTCCGGCTGCGCTAGTCATACTTGCTGCGAACGCTTCTTTATTCACAGGAGAAACAGTAAGCTTTCCAACCCGGTAAGCTTTTTTCGCGTGTTTTGAAAATATTTGCCACTTAACATGAGGGATTTTCGCCAGCAGCGGCACCAACTTCCGGTCATCGTATGCGGGTAGGTAAACCGTATAATGCTCACCGTTTTCGTTTTTGCATTCGCGAATTCCCTTCCGGATCACGGGAGTAAATATGTTGGTGTCGTAGGCTTCAAAATGGAATGAAACATTTAATTTGGCAGGAGCGTAGTTATGCAGCACCCACTCTCCCACCGGGTCGATATTTTTTGGCTTGGGCACATTTGGCGAAAGTAATGCCGACTGGTGACTCAAACCTACGCAGCGAATGTCCCGGCGTCGACATGCCCACGCTGATATTGGTTCAAAATCATTAATTACCAAGTCATATTCTTCTATCGGGAATTTTTTTATCTCCTTATACACTTCCTTGGAACTGTTCTGCTTGAATGTTTTCAAGAAATTGATACCGCCAGAAGTGCCAAAGAAAAAACTCAGGCCCTTGGATTTGTACTTAATGGGATAGGGCAACTTGACGTCTGCTTGCGCCCCGCTTACAAACAAATCCAGTTGACCATAATCACGCAAAATGGGAATAACATCTTCGGCGCGCGTAAGATGCCCGTTGCCAGTACCCTGAATTGCGAATAGGATCTTCACTTTTTAATAGTCAAAAACTCATTCACTAAGTCGCGAAAGATTTCATCATTGTCAAGTTTAATGTCAAAACGTTTTGGGAGCTTTAGATCGCGGGCAACCGTATCTTCCAAGTAACGGTAAATCCGCCACTCGCCTTCATTGTACTCCAGTGCGGTGAGATTTTCAACCCAGTCACCCGAATTCAAGTAAGTTACTTCTCCCCTTTCGGTTTGAATGGTCTTGATTTCAGGATGATGAATATGCCCGCAAACCACATATTGATAGCCGTTTTCAATTGCAATGTCTCCGGCTGTCTTTTCGAAATCGTTAATGAACTTAACAGCCGATTTCACACTGTGCTTCACTCGTTTTGAAAGTGAAATTTTTTCCCTGCCGAAGCGGGTCAGGCACCAGTTTACGATGGTGTTGATCGAAATCAGGATATCATAACCAACCGCGCCTAGTTTGGCTAGCCACTTGGAATATTGCATCGTGACATCAAACACATCTCCATGAAAAATCCACGCTTGCTTTCCATCGAGTTTAAGCACGACTTTGTTATCGATCTGAAAGGATCCTAAACGAAATCCGGCAAATTTTCGCAGCATCTCGTCATGGTTGCCTGTGAGGTAAATAATCTTCGTATTCTTGGCAAGCAGTCCGGTAATGTGTTTAATAACTTGCATGTGTGACTGAGGCCAATACCGTTTGCTAAACTGCCACATGTCAATCACATCGCCGTTTAAGATAATTTTCTTCGGCTTGATGGTTTTCAGATAACGGAGGAGTTCTTCGGAACGACATCCATAGGTGCCCAGGTGAACATCAGAAATTACCACGAGCTCTAGATCTCGTTTTCGTTTTTTACCCATCGCTAAAAATTGTGGATTCTCGCAAACATCTGAGAAAACACAACTATGGTTATACAACGGCAATTTAGGAGGTTGCCTTTATCTGGAAGTAAATACCTTATTAATAAATTGTTAGGTAAGTCTGGAATCATGCCTCTTTAGTGAGGTCACACAGACACCTTCAATCCAAATTTTGGTCAATGAAAATTACCCGATCAACTGCTTCTTTCGTTCACAACGTTTTATTGACTCAGCAGCCGTTTCAATGGTTTTGGAATCGAAGGAATTTTTTATATGCAATTTGAAGTAATGGATAGCGTCATCCAGGTTTCCCTGAATTTCCCTTAGAAGTCCATATTCGTTATAGATTGTTGCATAGTTAATCCCAGACACCTTGATGGCTCCTTCAAGCACTTTCTCCAGTTCATCATATTTTCTCAACGTGGACAGGCAATAGCAATAATTATAATGCGCCGCCGGATACTCGGGCGAAAACTTGATGGCAAGCCTATAATGCTCCACTGCTTTCTCGTAATTCTTAAATTTTGTTTCATGCAGCCAACCCAGATGATTGTGGGCCTTTCCAAAATCGGGGGCTTCATGCAAAATCTCATCCAGCAAATGTGCTGCCTCGCTGATTTTATTCTCTGAGATAAGGCGGTCGGCCTTCAGAAATTTTTCTTCAAGTTCGAAATTCGTCTGCTCATCCATAAAGAAAATTAATAAGTTAAAATCTAAACCTCAAGTATTTGATGGTTTCGCCCTTCGTTGCAAATTGTTGTTCATACTTTGTCTTGATGTCAAAACATTCCCGCCGGTATTCCGACTCATACAGGTTATTTGTGTACACTAAATCATGGATGTCGTTCCTGGATTTGACTTCCTCAAGTGTGTACAAAAACAAGGAAGTATTGTCAGTTTTTAACCGAAGATAATCTCCGGGTTTAAGGAGCCTCTTGTAGATGTCAAGATACCTGGGGCACGTTAGGCGTCTCTTGATATCACGCTTCCGCGGACGCGGATCAGGGAAAGTAATCCATACCTCATCTATCTCCCCTGCTGAAAAAAAATTTTCAATTAATAATATTGGGGCTCTCAAAAATGCAACATTGTCTAGTTTTTGCTCCAGGGCGAGGGTGCTGCCTTTCCAGATCCGTTCTCCCTTAATATCGACCCCGATGAAGTTTCGCTCTGGAAAAAGAGCTGCAAGACCCGTTGTGTACTCACCTCTGCCGCATGCCAGTTCTACAGTGATGGGATTTTTGTTCTTAAAGTAATAGTCACGCCAATTGCCTTTTATGTTTTCATATATATCCTTGCTCCGCTCGATCACATTACAGCGCTCTTCAATAATTCTAAACCGTTCAAGTTTTCTCTTCATTCTTCAAAAAGCAAATCTTTTGATTTATGCATGACAATCAGCTTGCCGAACATTACAAACCGGCGATTTCAGCAACGATATACGTACTGCCCCCAATAAAAATCATATCATCACCTGTCGCTCTTTGCCTTGCAGCATGCAGGGCTTCATTCACATCTTCTATGATTTCCCCGACAAGCTGATGATCTTGAGCCGTCTCGAATAACACCGAGGCATCGAGTGCCCGGGGAATCTTCGCTCGACAAAAAAAGTAATAAGCGTTTTTCGGAAGCAATTTAAGCATGGCTGTTACATCTTTGCCTTTTACCATACCAAGTAAAAAATACAAACGATTATACGTTTGCATTTCTATTTGGCGAACAACTTCTCTTATACCATCCGGATTGTGCCCTGTATCACAAACGATCAAAGGACTGGCACCCAATACCTGCCAACGGCCCTTAAGTCCAGTGCGGGAAACGACGTTCTCAAGACCTGATCGCAGATCACGATCACTTATGTTCCAACCCTTTTCACGTAATATTCTAATCGCCTCGAGGACGCCCAGGACATTTTTTTGCTGGTATATGCCCTGCACCGACAGTTTTAAATTTTTGAACAATGGCTTCTCATTTTGATAGATATCATAAGTAATCTGTCCATTTTTATAGTGAGCCAAAGTTCTCAGATGATCAGAAGCGAAGAAGACAGGCGCGTTCAGTGAGCGCGCACGGTTTTGAAATACATGGTCGGTTTCAGGCTGTCGTTCACTTATTACCACGGGCACCTGGGGCTTTATGATACCTGCTTTCTCGGCCGCGATTTTTTCGAGTGTATCGCCCAACACATCCATATGGTCCCATCCGATATTAGTTATAATAGACACTTCAGGTGTAATGATGTTGGTTGAATCAAGCCTGCCGCCTAATCCAACTTCAATAACAGCAATATCCACCAGGTTGCGGGCAAAATAATCTAACGCCAGGGATACTGTTATTTCGAAAAAGGAAGGCTTTAAGCTTTCAATTTGGCCCAGCATTTTATTCACAAATTCGATCACATAGTCAGTTGGAATTTCCTGGCCATTGATTCGTATTCTTTCAGTAAACGATTTAAGATGGGGCGATGTATAGAGACCAGTCTTTAAACCCGAACTTTGAAGAATAGATGCCAGCATGTGGGATGTACTGCCTTTTCCATTCGTCCCTGCAACATGAATACTACGAAATTTCTCGTGTGGATTTCCCAACGCTTCACAAAGTGCCAGCGTATTACGCAAATCAAGTTTTAGGGCTGCGTTGCCGATACGTTGAAACATTGGCAAATTCTCATAGAGAAAGTTCAGCGTTTCCTCGTAAGTCGTAAACATGGGCTCAAATGTAGGATTAGTCTTGCCTGTATTAAAGTCCTATTTGGTCCCGAGGAATTTTGAATTCTGCGGCGCTTGAGCGAAGCGTGGAAAGAATCTCGTAGTAGGCTAGTAATTTTGCCTCGATATAAGCATGCTCTTCTGGGTCAGCAAAGGCGCGACGTTCCTTCAGGTCACGTATGTTCTCATGAATCGTAATTAAGACGTCCTGCATAAATTCAACCCAACGCTCTTGCATGACCTCTATTTTGCACGTACCACGAAGGTAATTTTACCTTTTGATACGGGGGGAACATTCGACCCGGTTTTTGTAAAGGTCAATTTTTCTACGGCCTCCCGGCAAGCTTTTGCAGCTTCAGGATTCAAACTATTTTCGATTACCCTATAGCCGTCCAATTCACCTTTTGAGTTGACCGTAATTTCAAATACGATCCTACCTGTGATGTTGTTGGGAACGTCGGGCCGCGGGATTTCGTCCCAATTCCAACCTGCCAATTCAAGGCTAGACCCTCCAGCACCCCCACCGGGTTTACCATACAATGCCTTGGCATCCAATGTCCCCTGCGGATTTCCCTTGTCACCTGTCTTACCCGCATCGTCACCATGATTTCCCGTTTTTCCTGCCTTGGTTTCTGTGGCCTTGCTGTCGGCATTGCCTGACTGTGTACTCGGCTTATATACAGCTTCGGGATTTATCTTTGGTTTCTCCTCTACCTTCTTTTCCTCGACTTTCGGTTTCTCTTCTACGGTGGGTTCTACTTTATTCTCTTCTGGTTTTTCGGCTGGCTTCTCAACAGGCTTCACCTCTTCTTTTTTCTCCTTGACGACAACCGGGCTTTCAACCTTTGAAACAACCTGTTCCTCCGCAGGTTTCGCTTCAACAGGTTTCGCTTCTTCTTGAACTTCCTCTCTTATCTCAGCTGGCTCGTCCTGATCGACGGGTTTACTCTCTTCAGGTTGTTCTTCGGCCTTCCCCTCATTCCCCACAGCGGTCTGAGGCTGTATGTCTCCGCTTCCTTGATCATCCAATCCAAAGTTTAATTCTATACCATATTCTGGCAGTGGAGGATCGGGAGCCCGCCAAGCGACAATAAAGAACAATGCAACAAAAAGGACTACCTGTATGATTGTTGTATACAGTAATGCCTTTCTTTTGTTCTTTCTCTCAAGTTCCTCTTCGTTCATTTTTTATTTCGGTTTTGTGGCTACTACCACCTTCGCCTCCAGCGCGGTCGCGATACCGGCAACATACACCAGGTGTTCCGATGGAACATCCTTGTCTATATGCAAAACTACGGATCCACCCGAACCGATTAGCCGGCTCTTCAACTCACCCTCCAGCGTAGCTTTAGTAATTTTCTTTTCATTGACATAGTAACGCAGATCTTTCGTGACAGTCACGGAAATCTTCTGAACTTCAATTGTACTTGCTTTGCTGCTCGGCAGGTTTACAGGAAGCCCTGAGGGTGTCACAAACGAGGAGGTAAGCATAAAAAATACCAACAACAGGAATATCAAATCCGTCATGGACGCCATGCTGAAACTCGGATCGACTTTATTTTTAGAACTGATATTCATGGGTCAAAGTGTTGAGGTGTTAAAGTTCTGAGTGTTGAAGTTGTCGAAATATCCAATTATTGGGGCAAGTTGCCAGTTCTAATTAAACAGCACAGTTGCTATCTGGGTTCCTGCAACAAGTCAATAAACTCGATAGAAGTGTATTCCATTTTGTGTATTACCTTCTGCACACGTGATACCAAATAGTTATAAGCCAAGTATGCCATAATGCCTACGACCAAACCTGCCACCGTTGTGATCATGGCTGTATAGATACCGGATGATAGCAATTTCGGACTGACGGAACCTTCTTCCTGTGAAATAGCGATGAATGCCTGCACCATTCCGATTACCGTCCCCAGGAATCCCATCATCGGCGCGGCTCCCGCAATTGTGGCTAAAGTAGTTAGATTCTTTTCCAATTTGAAGACCTCTATTTTCCCAATATTTTCAATAGATGCCTCGATGGTCTTCAATGGACTGCCAATGCGTGAAATTCCTTTCTCGATCATTCGGGCAACTGGAGTGTTGTTTTGAGAGCAGAGCATCCGCGCACCACTAATATCTCCACGGAGCACAAGCTCCTTTACACGGCCCATGAATATCCCAGGTTCTATGTTTGCCTTGTTAATGGTTAATACCCTCTCAATAAATAAATAGATCGCGATTATCCAACAGATACCAATGGGAATCATCATGAAGCCGCCTTCTATAGCAAGATCAATAACAGATAAGGTCTGACCTGCCAGCGGATCAACAACCGTAGCAGTGTCAGTAACGATTTGAAGTAAAACCATCGAGGAAGATTTAGTTTAAAAAATATTTATCGGATTAAGGTCCCGGTCACCTTTGCAAACATCAATACTAATACTTTATTACCCATAATTTATCGCCATAGTCCCCACCTTTGAGTTCGTCCGCCCTGGCCTGCGTTGTCTCGTAAGTATCACCCTCGGCGACTGTCAGGCGATGGAAGCTTGATTTTCCGAACGGTGGAATTATTTTAGTACTTACTCCACTCCCACTAAGTTTCTTAGCGTAATCCATTATAAGATCTCCGTCTATCGAACTTGCTATCACGACATAATAACGCCCAGAACGTCCCGATAGTGTTTCAATCGTACCAATTGCGGGTGCGGGCGGAGGCAATGCTGCAGCTGCTTTTTGTTCATCTTCCCTCTGCTTGGCTGCTTGGCGTTCTGCTTCCTTCCTTCGAGCGTCTTCCTGAATGGCCGCAAGCTCTTTCCGTTCCTGCTCTTCCTTAGCAAGCTGACGGGGCTTGTAGATTGCAAAATACCAGATGCCAATACCAATCAACGCCAGCACGAGAAGTGCGCCTATTACCTTCGGCCAGACTGAGCTTTCGTCCTTGTAAGCATACGTCGGCGTGTACGGCTGATGGACATCTTCATACCGGTCCTGAGCTTCGAAATTCTCGTCTTTGGGCGAATCTTCATGCAAAGATTCTTTGAATTCGAAAGCCCGCTCCTGTGCTGGAGTTGGCTCGGGTTCCGATGTAACCTCAGGGGCTTCGTTAACAACTACTACCTCTGGTGTGTCTCGCTCAACCGGCTGTTCTATCGGCTCATCCTGAGGGAGCGACTCCTCTGGTTTTTCCGGCTCGCCGCGCTGCAATGGTTGGTACTCTACTTCCGGAAGTCCAAAGGTATCGTCAGTATTATCCAGATTTTCTGGTGGTGGATCTGTGGTCTGCTTTTTTTTTCGAGCCATGTTCAGGTCATTAATTGGTTAAGGAACAGGGTAATATACAAAACTACGGGAAAATTTCACCGATACAAATGCGCCGTCGTTCAACCTGTCTTTTAATACCAGTGACAAAGAGAAATCTATTGCTGCTGTGAAGTGCATCCATGCAAGGGCAATTGTGTATAACTATTTTATAGTTATGATTTCTAGAAACTCCACGTTATTCCACCCATAATTTGAAAACCGCGAACCGGATAGTTTAAGAAAAGAGGATACTTAGATGAAGCAATATTATTCAACTGAATGAACGCTGAAAAACTTTCTGAGAATAGATACTCAGTTTTGAAATTGAGATCGAAGGCGGCATCAAGCTTGACAGTCGTCAGTGTATTTGGTTCCAGCGCCTTCATTCCTCCCTGCGCAATCAGGTCTACATTAAACAAAAACTTTTTATAAAGATTATAAAATGCATTGGCTGTTATCTTATATGACGGGCGGTGCCAGGCCTCTTCGATCCTTGCTGTGGAATACCGGTATAGATCCGCGCGCAACATAAACTTAGCAACTTCAGACTGAACATAGCTGATAGATGCATACAGGTTCGCGCGTTTCGTACCGCTCCCACCATCGTAAACAGTGGTGAACTTGGACTGATCGGCATCCGTGTTTATGAAATAATACCAATTCTTGAGGTTGGCAACCGCCAGTCCGGAATGGGCTGACACTTTGTTTCCAAGTCTTGCATTTAGGCCTACGTTGAAATCGATAGTCTTGTTGGTATGGAATACAGGGACATTTGGCGCCAGCCAAAGGTTTTCATGAGTGAGTGACTGCAATGATACCTTTTCCATGCCCCCGCTCAACGATGCCACGGCATCAACGGAAGGGCTAATGGGGTACGATGCCTTAATATCAGGATATACATGAACGCTCTTTGAATCAATAGTGTCATTTTCGAACGCAGCTTTCAACCCTATGCTCACCTTCAAATCTTCGATAGGTAAAAAAGCATACGATGGTGTTACTATGAAAAGGCTGCGTCCCTTTTTCTCCACATCCGTGTCCGTTCGGTTGATGTAGAAGTAATCTGCCCCAAGATCTATTCTTGAATCATCGTTGATTTCGTAGGCTGATTTAAATTCGACATCAAACTCCGTTTCCTTTGCGTCAAATTTATCGGACAGGTGGCTGATCCCTGCACCTAACTTATAGGAGAAATCAGTGTTCTTAGCATTGGTCAAAGCGCCGGCAACTTTAATAAGATTAAAGGACTGCTTGATGGCTGACGGTTCTACTTCCGTTCCTTCCGGATACCCGTAAAAGTGTGTGGTTCGGTTTTCAAATGCGGCGTTTCCGGAAAGCGAAATCCCCTTTGTGAAAGTTCTTCCAAATATCGACAGCCCTGAGGAACCACTACCCGAATTTCTGTCATCAACAGGACCTTTGTCGGAACTTGTATGAAATAAGTGTGCACCGACGAGCTTGTTCTTATCGCGAGTTGTATTGTAATATGCTTCGAGCAGCGGAGAGGTATAATTTCCATAACCAACTCTCAAAAATCCTCCGTAGATCTTGGATGGAGCTTCTTGCTTTAGCTTCAACGGACGGATTTGCGGATTAAGCTGCGGGGCCTGAAAACTGAAGGACTTAAAGTCATATGTGATTGGTGGTTTAATTGGTTCAGAAGGGCGAGGCGGAATCTTTTCGAAGTTACGGTTTGCGTCTGGTAAAGTAATTTCCCTCTCCTTCACAATTTCAATTTCCATATTTTCAATTTCACCGTCCGTCCAATCTTTTTTGGGATCTTGCGAATACGCCGAAGTAGAAATGCAAAGCAAAATCAGCAGCTTCCCAAAGAAGATACCACTGTTGTGTTTGGTTATGGTTGCTGTTGTATCACTAGGTTTGTTCATCGCAAAAAATATTAACGATTGTTCTCAATGGTATCGATGGTCTCGAGCGTGTCCGCTTCCTCAACCTGCTGTTGCTCCGTCTGGAGGGCATCTATCTCCGCTATCTTCTTCCGCGCGGCTTCTTTCACATTCTGCAAGGGAAATTGATCAACGAGTGATTGAAGGGTGCCTTTCGCCTGAAATACATTATTTAGGGCAAGATAGTTATCAGCAAGCAGCAAATAGGATTTGCCTACCCAATCTTCGTATTCAGAAAAGTCGTTGTTCAAGCTAATCAGAGTTTCAATGCTTCGTTGGTACTCCTTTTGATCATAAAATAACTTCCCCAGGAGATACTTTGCTTCCGCACCGTTTTCATCGCGGGCGGCATTTAGCGTATTGAGGAACTCGTCTTTAGCGCTCTCTAAATCGCCCCTGGCCATCGCGGTCTTGCCCAAATATAAAGATGCTTTATTCTGAGCACCTGCATTGACGTTCCCGCTTTCCAAAATAGTCCTGGCATATTGATCCGCAGAGTCGTATTGTTCCGTAAGATAAAATGATTCCATTAGGCCCGTCCATGCATTGAATTGATCCTTCTTGTTAGCGGCGAGCTTTTCAACTCTATGAAATGAAATAATGGCATCTGCATATTTGCCCTGTGCGAACTCAATTTCCGCTGCCCTGGCAACGGTCCGGTTAGTCATTGTGAATGACGGGTCGTCGCTAAGCTCTTTATAGATCGGCAATGCTTTGGTTTGATCGCCAAGCCGATAATGAGACTCTGCGATATAATATCGTGCTTCAAGTTTGTTACCTGTTTCAGGGTAAGAACTGATAAATTCCTGTAGTGCCGTAATAGCTTTTTGATATTCCTGATTAAAGTAAAAACCTTTAGCTGCTTCGTACTCAAGTCCCTCCAGGCTTTTATTGTCGGGATTCGAGTTCTTAAAGTGGGCCAAATAATTTTCGAATTCACTCGAGCGGCCTGCTGAGGTCAACGCTTCCTGCAAAGGCACCAGCGCTTGTTCTGCCGCAGGATGGTTTGGAAAACGTTGAACGACCGTTCCATAATCGGCAACTGTGCGGTCAAATTGTCTCAAGTTAAAATAAGATGCCGCACGTCGCATATACGCGTACGGTAAGAATGGAGAGGCCGTTCCCTCGCGAATCAATTCATTCAAACCTTCGATGGCAACCTGATAATTTCCCTGCTCAATATCAAATTGGGCCCGCTGAAACATTGCATCGTCACGGTACTGCGATCTGGGATAAGTCTTAACCAGCTCACTCAGCTGAGATCGGGCCTGCGTATACTTTCGCTGTAGACCAAAGATTACACCGGATTGCAACAACACGTAGTCATTGTCAGAGGATCCTAACGACTTGGCCCTGTTATAGTACCTGAGCGCTTCATCATACTGCTTACTTACGTAATAACAATCCGCCATCCTTATGACACCATCGGCAAAATTTGGTGTATCCTTATTTCCACCGTTTGTGAATTCCTTAAAGTTGTAGAGCGCTTTGTCGTAAGCTTTCACGTTGTAGTGGGCATAACCCAACCCGTAGCGTGCTTTCAGCATTAAGTCGGTGCCTGTTGAAGCGGGCAATCCCACTGCGCGATCATAGTTCTTTATTGCTTCCTCCCATTTTCTTCCGAGTGAATAAGCCTCGCCGCTCCAGAAGCTAGCAAGCGACACGGTGACTTTATCAATGGGGTATTGCAAGGACTTGGAGAAATATTCTAAAGCCCCTGCATAATCCTCTTTGTTGAAAAGTTCGGATCCTTTCAGGTAAGTTGCCTTTTGATAAGCCTGGTCTATATATTGATTTCGCGAGGGTAAGGCCTCGATGTATTCTATGGCTTTATTGAAATTATTACCATTGACGTAAGCCTGCGCCAGAAGTTCCTTGACTTCCACGGTGTGACTGTTGTCAGGGTACTTGGCTAAGTAGCTTTCAAACTCATCGATGGCCAGATCCGGCTTTCCCGCATCATAAGCGACCTTTGCATATTGAAACGTGCTCTCCTCTCTGAGCTTGATGTCCTTGGGATTCTTTTTAGCATGATTAAATGCATTTAGGGCATTTTGCTTATTACCCTGTTTCAGATTTAGTATTCCCAGATAATATGACGCATAGTAGCTGACGGTGTCCTTTGATGATGCGGCCTTACTCAAATATTCAATCCCTTTTTCGGTATTGCCAACGGCATAGTGCGCATAGCCCGCACGGAATAGCAACCCACTCTCAGCCTTTGAATGACTGGCAAAATATTTCTCGTAAGAGGCAATCGCCTTATTGAAATCTCCCTGAAAATATTCCGCATCGGCAACGAGCATAGCAATTTCACTTGCATTGGCCACCGGTCGACCCTTTATCGAATTGGCGTACTCAGTCAAGCTATTGTAGCGACCTTGTTTGTAATAGATGTTCGCGATGAGGTAGGGAACGATATTGGCATATGATGGACTTGCTTCTGCCTTCTTCAAATCGATCAAGGCTTCATCAAACTGCCCTTTAGTGTATTCAACAAAACCAGCATAATAATTAGCAGCTGGCGCGTAAGCGTTGCTTTGTCGTTTGACAAAGTTGAATTGCTCGAGCGCTTCATTTAATTTTTTCTGATTGAAATAGCTGTATCCCCACTTGAAATGTCCCTCACTTTGCTGATTCAAAGTCAAAGCCGGAAAATCGACTTTTCTGAAATACGTGGAAGCCTTTACGTAACTCGCCTGGCTGTAAAAAAAGTTAGCCAGGTCGTAGTATGCGGTAGATGCCTTAGGACTCGATGGATAATTATCGATAAAATCGTCAATCAACTTCTCACCATCGTTGTGACCGAGGTTCAGTGCGCTAAAGGCCACATAATATTCTGCCTCACCCCGGCGCGAGTCTGTTGGGGAGGCTAGTGTGAGAAAATCTGAAAAGACCTCCCTGGCCGCTCCATAGTTAGCGTGGGCAACAAGGTCTGTACCCCTGTTATACAGTCGTTCTACATTATTTTGAGACAGTTGATCTTGTGCTAGCAGACTCGGTACAGCGAAAATACATATAAGAAAAGCAATATACCTGACCATTAATCGTTGAAAGGTTTTGTGACTAAAACAGCGTAGCAAAAAATTTATTGCAAATGGTGAACCAAAAAAATTAGCTGAAAAAATTCCCTGCTGCCAAAATTGCATGGCCTTAAAGGTAAGATGCTAATCAGTAATTGTCCAAATTTGTCAGTGAATTATAAAACTCACTAGCTCATGATCCGCCATATGAGCTCTCTGAAAATTTGTCCCTCATCCGCTGACCCGTTGTTCACTCCTTTCAGTTTTAAGTCCGCGTCCTTTAATGATGTCAGATTATCAATGATCTTTGCCAAGGTAAATTGACGTAAAGCCAAAGTATAATCACGGAGCGCATAAGGACTCACCTTCAGTTCACTAGCTAACCCTTTCTCACTCTTATCTGGAACTTGCGATGCCATTAAAAGCTTGCTAAAAAATGAATAGAGGAAGGCAACAACAGGTATGATGGGATTTTTCTTGGTATTGCTTTCGAAGTAATTGACAATCTTTGTCGCGAGCAGTGAATCACGTTGAAGTATAGCTTTTTGAAGTTCAAAAATATTATACTCTTTGCTTACCCCTACCTGGTTCATGACCTGATGTGTGGTGATCACTTCACCACCAGAAATTGAAATCGTGAGTTTATCAATCTCATTGGCGATGCGGTGAAGGTCATTCCCAACGTATTCGCACAAGACCTGTACGGCCCTATCATCTATCTCAACTTTTTTCTCGCGAATATATTCGTAGACAAATTCCGGGAGCTGGTTATCGTAAAGTTTTTTTGAATTCAGCATCACAGCGTAATTGTCTACCTTTTTACCCAACTCACGGCGCTTGTCCAGAGTTTTGTGTTTGTGACAAAAAACCAGAACCGTGCTGGGCAGTGGCCTGGCGAGGTAATCCAACAGCAGCTTAGAACCGATTTCCTTGTTAAGATCCTGTATATCCTGTGCTTCCTTCACGATAACCACCTGGCGTTCTGACATCATGGGGAACCTTCGCGCATTTGTAAGAATGGTGGCCATTGTAACATCTTTCCCGTACATGACCACTTGATTGAAACTTTTCTCTGTTTCTGACAGGGCATTTGCCTCGATGTAGTTTGCTATGAGATCGATATAGAATGTCTCTTCTCCCTGCAGAAAATAAACTGGCGCAAACCTACCGGACTTTACTTCGTTCCATATTTTCTTTACTTGGGCGTCCATCTAATTCACTCTTTTTTCTTTGCTAAAAGTAACAGCTGACGCTATTCCCACCAAACCGCCGGCAAAATGCGATTCCCATGAAACACGCGGGTCGCTTGGGAGAACTCCGTAGAACACGCCACCATAGAGTATTAAAATGATTGCCGATATGAAAAGCGACAGGAAATCGCGCCTGAAAAATCCGAAAAAAATCAAAAAGAATGCAAGAGCGTAGACAACGCCACTCGCGCCGATGTGATTTGCCGGACGCGCAAACAGCCACACGAGTATGTTGGTCCAGAAATAGGCGCGAAAAAACACGGCACCTCCTATTCGCTCATAGAAGAAAAATAAGACCGATCCAAGGAATAGCAGAGGAACTGAGTTTGAAATCAAATGCAGAATATCACCATGGATGAGAGGTGCGGTAAAAATACCTATGAGGCCATGGAATGTTCTTGGTTCAATACCAAAAACCACCAGTGGCAACCCAACCAACGATTCCAGGTAAAAAGTTGCCCACATTAAGAATGTGAGGCGGAAAGGTATTACTGAACTGCCAAATATAGAGGACTGAGATGCCATACATTTAATCCAATGCGATTGCAAAGATGAAGAATGCGAGGCAACGAATTGTTACTTCAGGGCGGCTGGTTTAAAATTATTTTTTAGCAGGATCATCCAGCATAGGCAAGCGCATGTATTTGGCTTCCTCGGAATCAACGGACATCATACCCCAAAGACCACCCGACGACCCAGCAATTTTTTCGGCGAGTTCTTTCAGCATATCGTAGAATGGTTTAGAAAAGGTTTTGTCTAATTTTTTTAATATCGGATTTAATTGACTCAGCTCCTGGATTAATATCGGGTTTCGCTGCGAAGACTTATATGGATAGCTTTGTAGTAATACTTTGAGTTTGTCTTCAAAGTCCTGCGATACCTCCTTGAAATAATTGTCCAGTATCGTTTTATCTTTTTTCTTAACGGTAACATTGATGGCCTCTTTTATTTCCTTTCTATCGATAGTTCCGTCTGCACCAGCGATAAGGATACAGAGTACAACGGGCGCTTTTAACATCAGCTCAACTTCACTCTCATTAAGCCTTTCGAGTTCCTTGATCATAACAGTCAATGCTTTTTGAAGCATGTATTCCTTCAAATGACCGATTTTTTTGGCTCTTCTTTGCTCCAATTTGACCCCATTTATATACCAATGATAGATATTAGGAGGAATTGCATTTTTTCAACCTATAATTATCCGGTTATTAGCGTAAGCGTAAACGCACCTTAAATGTAACTAGACCCATGTACGAAAAAGACCCTGTCAAAATATTTGTAGTTGAAGATGATCCGGCGTATACGAAATTCTTAAAATATGTGCTCGGGCTGAATCCCGATTATGAGGTCGAATTCTATACCACGGGGAAGGAGTGTGTCGCCAACCTTTATAAGAATCCAGCGATAATAACATTAGACTATTCGTTACCGGATGTGCCAGGCGAAAAAGTCTTGGGTCAGATCAGGAGTCATGACCCCAACATAAATGTGATCATTGTTTCCGCACAGGAGAAAATTCACACAGCCGTCGAACTGCTTAAGTCAGGAGCTTACGATTACATCTCCAAAGACCATGAAACGAAGGAGCGTCTGCTGAACTCTATTAATAATGCCCGCAATAATTTCTCCCTCATCAAAGAGATCGACCATCTCAAGAAAGAAATTTCGGAGAAATACGAATTCGAAAAGAGTATTATTGGAACCAGCCCTGCGATAAGAAGAACCTTCAGCTTGTTGGAAAAAGCAGTTCAAACTAACATTTCGGTAAGCATTTCGGGTGAGACAGGAACAGGTAAGGAGTTGGTTGCCAAAGCCATACATTATAATTGTAAACGGAAGAACAAACCCTTTGTCGCCGTTAACATTGCAGCAATTCCCCGCGACCTTATCGAAAGTGAATTGTTTGGCCATGAAAAGGGCGCCTTCACGGGGGCATTAACCCGACGCATAGGAAAATTCGAAGAGGCAGAAGGCGGTACCATATTTTTGGATGAGATAGGTGAAATGGATCCGAACCTGCAGGCGAAGTTACTTCGTGTATTGCAGGAACGGGAAGTAACCCGGATCGGTGGCAATGCAGTGATTAAACTGGATGTCCGCGTCATTGCGGCTACGCACAAGGACCTGGCAGAAGAAGTAAAGACGGGCAGGTTCAGGGAAGATTTGTATTACCGGCTATTGGGGTTACCTATTCATCTTCCTCCTTTGCGCGAGCGTGGTAACGATGTGATCATGATTGCGAAGCATTTCCTGGACCAATTCGCCAATGACAATCAGATGCCTAAGTTCAAGATCACGCCAGAGGCGCAAGAGAAACTCTTGCAATATCCGTTTCCTGGCAACATCCGAGAGCTGAAATCTATTATAGAACTTTCAGCGGTAATGGCAGAAGAACAGGAGATCCGGGCGCAGGACATCAGCTTTAACAGTACCGCGCGAATGGAATCATTTCTTTATCAGGAAATGACGATGAATGAATTCATGTTCCGAATCATAAGGCACTTCCTTAATAAATATGATAACAATGTATTGGAAGTAGCTCGTAAGCTGGATATCGGCAAATCATCGCTTTACCGGTACTTAAAAGAGATGGAAGCTGTCGGAATCTAAGTATGAAGCTTCAGCAGTATGTAAAGAAAGGATCCTTCTACGAGGCCGTTGTTGAAGACGGTTCTGATATCATCTTTATTGTCGACTACGAAGGGACTATACGCTATCATAATACTGCTGTTCACAAAACGTTGGGATATCGTCCGAAAAGTCTAAATGGTAGGAATTTCTTCGATTACATCCTGCCAGAAACCGTGGACGTTCTGAAACGTCAATTCAAAAAAAGCCAACAAAGGGCATACACGCAGAATATTGAATTTCAGTTTTTGTGCCATGACTATTCCTATCGCTTTCTTGAGTTCAATGCCATCAATCTAAAGCACAAGGAAGGGCTGGACGGCTTCATTCTTGACTGCCGCGATATCGCCCAGCGTAAAGAAAATGAGGCGGAGCTGGTAAGGTTACAAAAAGCAAAGGAACAATTCCTTGCCAATATCAGTCACGAAATCAGAACTCCCTTGAATGGTATAGCCGGAATGGCTGGATTGCTCGGGCAAAATCCCAGTCCTGAGGAACGGGAAACCTATTTAAATGCCATCAAACATTCGGCAGAGAACCTGAAACTTATCATTAATGATATTCTCGACCTCGCTGCTATTGAATCGGGCAAGTTAAGCTTTGAAAAAATCGCATTTAATTTAAAGGATTTTCTCCCGTCGCTCATCAGCACGTTTATGTACCAAGCGCGCGAGAAGAGAATATCCCTCGATTATCATATTGACGAAAATTTGAACAAAATTCTCGTTGGCGACCCGGTAAGACTAAACCAGATTTTGATCAATCTCATCAGTAATGCTGTAAAGTTTACACACACTGGGTCAATTAAAGTGTTGTGTACGGCCGACCGGGAGCAAAAAGGTATTTGCTGGGTTCGAATTGAAGTTACAGACTCTGGTGTGGGAATCCCGCAGGACAAGCTCAATACCATCTTTGAAAGTTTCAGCCAGGCCGATGCAAGCGTGACAAGAAAGTATGGTGGCTCCGGTCTGGGCCTCACCATTGTAAAGCAACTAGTTGAACTGCAGAAAGGAAGAATCACCGTGACGAGCAAGGAGAATGAAGGATCGAGCTTTACAGTGTTGGTCCCATATGGCATTGGACGAAAAGGTGCTGTAACACAGTCGTCGCCCAAAAATGAAAAGGCATTAAAAGCAGTGAATGCATCCCAGCTGGTTGTGCTTCTGGTAGAAGACAACGACATTAACAGGCTATACGCAAAGAGTATTCTCAAGAACTGGCAATGCTACACCGATACCGCAGAAAACGGGTTGGTAGCGATCGAGAAAATCAAGAATCAGGCGTATGATGTTGTGTTGATGGACATACAAATGCCCGTGATGGATGGCTATGAAACGACTAAAGCGATTCGCCTGATGAATTCCCCTATGAGGGATGTGCCCGTGATTGCATTAACTGCCAACGCTACCAAAGCTGACGTTGAAAAATGTATCGCTGCAGGTATGAACGATTACCTTCCCAAGCCGTTCACACCTGACGACTTGTATAGGAAGTTATTCATTGAACAAAAGATTTCTCCAAAACATAAGGTAAAATTGAAGGGTACGACGATTACACCTGTCAACCAATTATACAATCTGGATTATCTTCGTTCTGTATCCGGAAACAACGAGGAATTTATTCGGGAAATGGTTCTTACGTTTACGCAAACCATACCCCCGCTTTTGGTAGAAATGAAACAAGCATTAAACGATTCTGACTGGCCGAAGCTGGCAAGGCAGGCACATCAAATAAAACCGTCATTCACGCTTATGGGACTGACGGAACTTAGAAGCAATATTCTATTCATTGAAGAAAACAGCAAAGCCTCCACGAAGTTGGATGAAATACCGCAGGCAGTCATGAATTTTATTCATCAGTGTGAGGCTGTCATTCCCGAGCTCTCGAGGGAAGTGATTGTTGGGTAGCCCGTTATCCGTTAATGGTTATCCGTTAATGGTTATCCGTTAAT
>JAICGJ010000063.1 GCA_025923195.1 Chryseolinea sp. | reverse complement strand
TGCAAATAGCGGTGATGAATATCTTGTATGATGTTGGTTCGCGCGATGAGCATCCTGATAAGACCGGGTTTGCTCATTTATTTGAGCATTTGATGTTCGGGGGTTCGAAAAATATTCCGAGTTACGATGAGCCACTTCAACGAGTGGGGGGAGAGAACAATGCATTTACAAATACGGATATCACCAACTACTACCTGACGTTACCCGCTTCTAATATTGAGACTGGCTTTTGGTTGGAGAGCGACCGCATGATGAGCTTGTCCTTTGATCCAAAAGCGTTGGAGGTGCAGCGCAAAGTTGTCATTGAAGAATTCAAGCAGCGCTATCTCAATCAGCCGTATGGCGATGTGTGGTTAAAACTTCGGCCCCTCGCCTATAAAGTTCATCCCTACCAATGGGCAACGATTGGGAAGGATGTCAGTCATATCGAGCAAGCAACCCTTGACGATGTCAGGACATTTTTTTTCAAGTATTACGTTCCGGATAATGCAATTCTGGTGGTGGCCGGGAACGTTACAACAAACCAGGTTAGAACCCTTGCCGAAAAGTGGTTTGGTCCCATTACGCCAGGTAAATCTCAACGTAGCTTGCCGGCTGAACCCCTGCAAAAGCAAAAGCGAAAGCTTGAAGAACTCGCCAGGGTACCGGCAGATGCTTTTTATAAAGCGTGGCACATGCCGGGAAGATTTCACAATGATTACTATGCCATTGATCTGTTAAGTGATTTGCTGGGACGGGGTCAATCCAGCCGATTATACCAGAAGCTTGTAAAAGAGAAGGAAATTTTTACTTCAATTTCCTCGTTTCTTACGGGTACGATAGACCCAGGGTTGTTTGTGATCAACGGTCGTGTAAAAGATGGTGTAAAATTGGCAGATGCCGAAGTTGCAGTGGACGAAATTATTCAAAAGATTCGCGACGATGAGCTGGCCGCGGTGGAGCTGAGCAAAGTTAAGAATCAGGCGGAATCGATTCTTGAATTCGGAGAAGTCGAGGTGATCAATCGTGCTATGAATCTTGCTTTTGCCAAACTTTCCGGAGACGCTAACCTGGTGAATGCAGAAGCGAAAAACATCGACCTGGTTACCATCAATGACATTCATCGTGTATCGAACGATATACTTCAGGAGAATAATTCTAACGTATTATTTTATCGTAAAAACTAATTGATGAAGCTGCGTGTAGGTATGGGGTTCGATGTCCACCCGCTGGCCGCGGGAACGGACTTTTATCTCGGGGGGATAATGCTCCCCGGAGCACAAAAAGGAGCAGTCGGACATTCTGACGCTGATGTGCTTATACATGCCATATGCGATGCCGTTTTGGGGGCAGCCAATCTCCGGGATATTGGATTCCACTTTTCAAATAAAGACGCCCGGTGGAAAGGTATGGACAGCAAATTCTTCCTCAGGGAGGTAACCAGAATGGTAGAGGAGGAGGGTTGGAAGATCAATAACATCGATTGTACCGTGTGTCTGGAGCAACCAAAGGTCAATCCCTATATTCCAGAGATGAGAAGGGTGCTTGCACCGCTCATGAATATCGAAGAGGATGATGTGTCTATCAAGGCGACTACGAACGAAAAGTTAGGTTATATCGGTAGGGAAGAGGGAGTCTGTTCTTACGCCGTAGCATTAATAGTTAAGGCCACGTGAGTATTAAGATTATATCAACCGAGGATGGTTCTAATTCACTGCGTCAGATACAGCTCAACGAAACGTATCACTCTGTTCACGGGGCTGTCCAAGAGTCGCTTCACGTTTTCATAAGAAACGGACTAGCATTTGTCAGCGAAAGTGTCGCCGAAACTTCCATCCTGGAGGTTGGATTTGGCACAGGCCTGAATGCATTATTGACGGTGCAATATGCACGACAACAGGGCAAGAAAGTCAAATATACCGCTATTGAACCCCGCCCGATTTCTGAGGACGTTTGGTCAAAACTTAATTATCCGGTGTTGTTGAGTGAAGGCAAGGCCTATCGTTTTCTTCATCTTTCTCACTGGGGAATAGCCGTACCGTTGAATTCGGGTTTTGAACTTTTGAAACTCCGAATGACCCTTCAGGATGTCCCCCTTGAGCCCGGAGGTTTTGACCTTGTATACTATGATGCATTCGCTCCGTCAAAGCAGCCAGAGCTGTGGGACATAGAAGTTCTGCGAAAGGTTGTTGCCGCCCTGAAGTGCGGAGGACTGTTTGTGACCTATTGCGCCAAGGGGCAGCTTAAGCGGGACCTCAGAAACCTGGGTATGATTGTTGAGACACTGGCGGGGCCGCCAGGAAAAAAAGAGATGGTTAGGGCATGCAAGGCTTGAATTGAAACAGTTTTAAAATAAAGCACAAAAACTGCGTATAAGGCAATGGAACAGTTAATGATTTAGAAATATCTCAATCGTTTTCGCTCTTATTGTAAATTTTTAAAATGGACCATTTTGCAATCGTTGCCACTTTGTAATATTTAAACCCTTTGGATTCATTTGTGAAAAGATTCAAAAAATTGGGACAAAATTGAACTGTTGCAGAATTTCCTTCTGTTTGTTCCGTAAATTCAAAACTCCATTTTGCCCTGAATGGAAATTTTTTAGTACTTAAAACTGACCAGACGATGAAAGAAAAAACCAGCCATGGTTTGTATACCCCTGAACTGGAACATGATGCATGTGGCATAGGCTTCGTGGCCAATATAAATGGTTCAAGGACCAATCAGAATTTACGAGATGCGCTTTCGATGCTTGAAAACATGGAGCATCGCGGGGGCAAGGGTAGCAGCCCAAAAACCGGGGACGGAGCGGGCGTATTGATTCAATTACCCTACGAATTTTTTGACGAGGAGTGCAGCAGGTTAGGCTTCAAATTGCCGGTAGCCGGCAGCTATGGCGTGGGCATGGTTTTTTTTCCACGGGACAAGAAGGTAATGAACGCATGCCGGGAGGTTCTTCGAAAGAATATCAAGGAACTTGGTCTTGAATTATTAGGATATAGGGTAGTGCCCGTAGATCATAGTGTTCCAGGTCCTGGGGCCGTTGAAGTCGAACCCGTCATTGAGCAAGTATTTGTAAAGGCAAAGGACGGGTCAGTCGCCGGGAATGCGCTTGAACGAAAGCTTTTTGTGCTCAGAAATCACACTTCCCATGTAATTTCGAGAGATGTGAAGGGAAGTAACAATGAGTTCTATATTACTAGCTTCTCGTCGAAAACGATAATCTACAAGGGACAACTGCGAACCGAACAACTTCGCGAATATTTCCATGATCTTCAGGATCCACGGTTAAAAACTGCACTTGCTTTGGTGCATAGCCGTTTTTCAACGAATACTTTTCCGAACTGGAAGTTAGCCCAGCCTTTCCGTTACATTGCTCACAATGGTGAAATCAACACCATAAGGGGTAATGTAAACAAGATGAAATCTAAAGAGGCGCTTTTCAAATCAACATTCTTTACCGACGAAGAACTGAAGATGCTTCTGCCTATAACCAGCCCTGATGGGTCGGATTCGGCAAACCTGGATGCGCTGGTTGAAATGCTTGTGTTGTCTGGCCGCTCGTTACCACACGTTCTGATGATGCTGGTGCCTGAAGCCTGGCAGGACAATAAGTTGATGGATCCCCATCGCAAGGCCTTCTACAAATACCACGCTTCGATGATGGAACCCTGGGACGGCCCCGCCGCTCTTGTGTTTACGGATGGTTCACGTATAGGTGCTACGTTAGACAGGAATGGTCTCAGACCTCTCCGGTATTGTATTACCCGTTCGGGAAGAGTTGTGGCTGCTTCGGAGGCAGGTGCACTGGCAATCGATCCGAAGGATGTACTGGAGAAGGGACGCATCACCCCAGGAAAAATGCTAATGGTTGACCTTGAAGCCGGAAAAGTATTGGATGATGAGAAGGTAAAGCGTGCGGTTTACGAAGGTAAATCATATTATAACTGGATTATTCAAAACCGACTGAAGTTGAGGCTTGAGCCCGAGCAACAATGGATTGAAAGTATTTTTGACGAAAAGACATTGGTGCAGCGACAGAATGCTTATGGTTATACCAGTGAGGATGTAAAGATGCTTATTTTACCGATGGCGGAGAAGGGTTATGAAGCCATAGGATCGATGGGAGATGATACGCCACATGCGGTTTTATCGAAAGAAAGCCGGCACTTGTCTAACTATTTTAAACAACATTTTGCGCAAGTCAGCAACCCTCCGATCGATCCAATCCGTGAACGCTTAGTGATGTCGTTATTCACGCGCGTAGGCTCCAGCTTGAACGTACTGGACGAAACACCTGAACATACACGCCAGATCCATATTTCGCAGCCTGTGCTATTGAACAGCGATCTTGAAAAATTCAAGCACTTACAGGACCAGGGGTTTGAAAGCGCTGTCCTGCAATGCGTATTCAAAGCAGATGGCAAACCCGGACGATTAGAGGAAAGCTTGGACAGGATTTGTGCCGAGGCTGAAAAAGCAGTACGAGCCGGAAAAAAAATTCTCATTCTGTCAGATAGAAAAATAAGCAACGAATTTGCCCCTATTCCTTCCCTGCTTTCCGTCGGCGCGGTACACCAGTACCTTGTAGCGAAAACAATTCGAACACAGGCGGGCTTGGTTGTCGAAGCAGGAGATGCATGGGAGGTTCATCATTTTGCAACTATCGTTGGCTATGGCGCCAGCGCAGTGAACCCATACCTTGCGTTGGAGACCATTCACTTTATGAACAAACATGATTTGTTCTACAAGCGCCTGACGGATGAGGAAGCATATGAAAATTACCAGAAGGCGATCGGAAGCGGTCTGTTGAAGGTAATGTCTAAAATGGGTATCAGCACACTCCAATCTTACCAGTCCTCACAAATTTTTGAGGCATTGGGATTGGGAAGTGATGTGGTCGAGAAATGTTTTAAAGGTACTATCAGCCGCATAGAGGGTTTATCATTTGATGATATTGCTCAGGAAGTTCTCGTGAGGCACCAGCTTGCATTTGAGATGGAGAGCAAGGAATTACCTGTTGGTGGTGTCTATCAATGGAAGAGAAGAGGGGAAAAGCACTTGTTTAGTCCTGAAGTAATTCACTGGCTGCAGCATTCAACCAAAACAAATAATTACAGTATCTACAAAAAATACGCGCAGAAGATCAACGACCAGACGAGAGATACATTGACGTTCCGCGGCTTGTTTGAATTCAAGAAACGAAATCCTATTCCCATAAACGAAGTCGAACCTGTAGAAGAGATCTTCAAGCGTTTTGCTACAGGCGCAATGTCATTTGGCTCTATCTCTCACGAAGCGCATAGTACGTTGGCGATCGCGATGAACCGCATCGGAGGTAAGAGCAACAGTGGAGAAGGCGGCGAGGATGAAGTACGATATGAAAAGAAGGCCAATGGTGATTGGGAACGTTCTGCCATAAAACAAGTCGCGTCGGGAAGGTTTGGCGTGACCAGCTATTACCTATCCAATGCTGACGAGCTGCAAATCAAGATGGCTCAGGGTGCCAAGCCAGGTGAGGGTGGGCAGTTACCGGGCCATAAGGTTGACGAATGGATTGGTCGCGTCAGGCACTCTACCCCAGGCGTTGGACTAATTTCTCCTCCGCCACATCATGATATTTATTCAATTGAGGATCTTGCTCAATTGATTTACGACCTAAAGAATGCCAACCGACAGGCACGGATCAATGTGAAGTTGGTATCACAAGCGGGTGTAGGTACCGTTGCAGCCGGAGTGGCAAAGGCCAAAGCTGACGCCATTCTTATTTCGGGAGGAGATGGCGGTACAGGGGCATCCCCGATTAGTTCCGTTCGTCATGCTGGATTGCCATGGGAACTTGGCCTGGCTGAGGCTCACCAGACGCTCGTGAAGAATAACCTTCGAAGCCGTGTGGCACTACAAACAGATGGTCAAATCAGGACGGGTAGAGATATCGCTATTGCAACATTGCTGGGCGCTGAGGAATGGGGAGTTGCAACAGCCGCACTTGTAGTGGAAGGGTGCATCATGATGCGTAAATGCCATCTTAATACATGTCCTGTAGGAATTGCTACGCAGGACGAAGATCTCCGGAAACTCTTTACTGGAAACCCGGATCACGTGGTAAACTTCTTCAGATTCCTGGCGCAGGATCTTCGCGAAGTTATGGCCGAGTTGGGCTTCCGAACCGTCAACGAGATGGTTGGGCGTTCTGACATGTTACGGGTGCGGCAGGACATTGATCATTGGAAGGTGAAAAAATTGGATCTGTCTCCTATCCTCCACCGTGAACCTGTGCGGGAGCATGTCGGATTGTATAAGCAGATTGATCAGGATTTCGAATTAGAAAAAGTCCTGGATTGGAAGTTGGTTGAGGCTGCCCGCCTGGCGCTTGACGAAGGAGAACCTGTTCGGGAAAAGTTTATCATCAGAAACACAGATCGGACTACTGGGGCTCTTCTATCAAATGAGATATCCAAGAAATACAAAGGAAAAGGATTGCCATCAGACACAATCCATTTTCAATTCAAGGGCTCGGCGGGACAAAGTTTTGGTGCCTTTGTGGCCCCCGGAGTGACCTTTGAACTGGAGGGTGAGGCGAATGACTACTTTGGAAAAGGGTTGTCGGGCGGAAAATTGATCGTGTATCCCGATAAGGAGGCTAGCTTCAAGCCGGAAGACAATATCATCATTGGAAACGTAGCGTTTTACGGAGCCACCTCAGGTGATGCTTATATAAGAGGC
Organism: Chryseolinea sp.; assembly: GCA_025923195.1. Lineage (GTDB taxonomy): Bacteria > Bacteroidota > Bacteroidia > Cytophagales > Cyclobacteriaceae > Chryseolinea. The sequence continues at coordinate 21,381 of JAICGJ010000063.1, read as the reverse complement.
CAGGCAGGGGAACGTTTCTGTGTCCGGAATTCTGGTGTAAATGCGGTTGTTGAAGGCGTTGGCGACCATGCATGCGAATACATGACGGGTGGACGCGTTGTAATATTGGGTAAGACAGGACGGAATTTTGCAGCGGGCATGAGCGGAGGAATTGCGTATGTCTTTGACCCTGAGCATGCACTTGAAAGACTTTGCAATAAAGACATGGTTGACCTCGAGAATTTAGAGGATGATGACAAAGATGAGGTCAAGGCAATGATCGAACGGCACTTCCAATATACAGGAAGTGATCCTGCTGAGTGGATAATCGAAAATTGGCAGGTAGCTAGTGAGTTGTTTGTGAAGGTAATGCCCAAGGATTATAAGCAAGTTCTCTCCAAACAAAAGGTCAGGCATCAGTCGACCGTCAACGACGAGATCGGGATACCGGAGCCTACCAAGATAAAAGTATAACATTAAGAGCTTAGAAAAATACGATACAAAGTTCACGTAGAGCATGGGACAAATAGATGGATTTATGAAGTTTGACCGGGAGATGCCTAAGTCCCGGGACCCTAAGGAGAGAATAAAAGACTACAAGGAGGTTTACACACCCCTCGACAAAGAGAAGGTAAAGCAGCAGGCGTCGCGTTGCATGGACTGTGGTGTTCCATTTTGTCATAATGGGTGCCCACTTGGCAATAATATTCCAGACTTTAACGATGCAGTATTCCAAGGGAAATGGGAGGATGCTATCCGCATTTTGACGAGCACCAACAACTTCCCCGAATTTACCGGGAGGATTTGTCCAGCTCCGTGCGAAGCAAGTTGTGTACTTAGCATTAATAATAAGCCCGTCACTATCGAGTATATAGAGAAGACAATAGCCGAGCAGGCTTTTGAGAAGGGTTATATTAAGGCCAATCCTCCGAAGAGCAGGACAGGCAAACGCATTGCTATCGTTGGCTCGGGTCCCGCTGGCCTTGCAGCCGCTGCTCAGCTGAATAAGGCTGGTCACTGGGTCACTGTGTTTGAGCGGAGCGACCGGATTGGCGGATTATTGAGATATGGCATTCCGGATTTCAAGTTGGAGAAATCCACACTCGATCGCAGGATCAAACTCATGGAGCAGGAAGGCGTAATATTTAGAACGAACGCACATGTCGGCGTTAATATCAGTGCCAAACACTTAAAGGAAGAGTTTGATGCAACATTAATTTGTGGTGGTGCATCCGCACCTCGCGACCTGCCCATTCCGGGTCGACAATTCAAAGGCGTGCATTTTGCCATGGATTTTCTTACGCAACAAAACAAACGCGTGGCGGGCGACAAGATATTTTCCGGCGAGATTTTGGCAAACGGTAAACACGTTCTTGTAATTGGAGGTGGAGATACTGGTTCGGACTGCGTCGGTACCTCAAACCGCCAGGCGGCTAAATCTGTTACACAGATTGAACTTTTGGCGAAGCCTCCTTTGAATCGCAGCGAAGACGCTAACCCATGGCCGTTATGGCCTATGATATTGATGACCTCTACTTCCCACGAAGAAGGCGTGCAACGTCAATGGGCAATTCTTACAAAGGAATTTCTCGGGGATGCTATGGGAAGACTCACCGGTTTGAAGGTGGTTGATATAACGTGGGGTGTGAACTCTGAAGGGAAGATCGGCTTCGAAGAAATTCCGGGTTCGGAGAGAATCATTCAGTGCGAACTGGCATTGCTTGCCATTGGGTTTACGGGTGCCGAGAAAGGTGGCATGGTCGAAGAGCTCAAATTAGAGCTCGATGAGCGAGGAAATATCAAGACTCAACAATATAGGACTACACAGGAGGGCATTTTTGCAGCAGGTGACATTCGTCGTGGTCAATCATTAGTTGTTTGGGCCATTTCAGAGGGCCGCGAGGCTGCGCGGGCAATTGATGCATGGCTAATGGGCTTCTCTGCGCTTGAGACCAAAGATGAATCATTTGTTCACATCGAGAGTCAGGCGTAAAAAACGTTTGACAGTTACCGGCCGACGATAAGACGAATGTCAGCTGCGTGCGTGAACTTTTCATAACTGAAATTACTTCCTACTTTTGCGTCATAAAAATTAAGAAGTGAGCAAAATTGTAAAAGTAGGGATCGTGCAAATGGCTTGCACCGCCAAGCCTAAGGAAAATCTTGACAAAGCGATTGTAAAAATCCGCGAGGCGGCTTCAAAAGGCGCGCAGATAATTTGTTTGCAGGAACTGTTTTTGTCGCTATACTTTTGCGATGTAGAGGACTACGAAAATTTTAAGTTGGCGGAGCCCATTCCCGGTCCGTCTACTGAAGTGCTTTCCACGCTGGCCAACGAGTTGGGGGTCGTCATTATCGCGTCGCTATTTGAGAAGCGGGCGCAGGGTATATATCATAATACGACCGCGGTGCTGGATGCAGATGGTGCATATCTGGGAAAGTACCGGAAAATGCATATACCTGATGATCCCGCTTACTATGAAAAATTCTATTTCACCCCTGGTGATCTCGGATACAAGATTTTTCACACGAAGTTCGCCACTATCGGAGTATTGATATGCTGGGATCAGTGGTATCCTGAAGGTGCGAGGATTACTGCCCTGATGGGGGCAGAAATACTATTCTACCCGACAGCTATTGGTTGGGCAACGTCACAGGATGAAGCTACGAACAGTGAGCAATTTAATGCGTGGCAAACAATACAGTGCAGTCATGCAGTCGCCAATGGGCTGCACGTTGTTAGTGTGAACAGAGTCGGTCTTGAGCAGAATGGAGCTATGAAATTCTGGGGAGGGTCATTTATCGCAAATCCCTTTGGCCGGGTGTTGTTACAGGCGTCGCACGACAAGGAAGAGGTTCATGTATTGGCAGTCGATCTGAATAAGACCGATTCATATAGAACCCATTGGCCGTTCTTGCGAGACCGAAGAATCGATTCTTATCAGCCAATTACCAAACGGTACATTGACGAGGGATAATGCCCTTCCAGATTAACGCTTGAAACCAGTCTTCCAACGGATTTATCTGACATGTTGAAGAGGCCGACGCGAGGCCCGGGGAATCAGACAAAATAAAGGGATCATCGCGATCGTTTAACTTTTGTTACTTTTGTTAAACCGATTTTTTCAACTTGAAGATTCTCCGAAAGATATTTTTTTATACGGCGCTAACCTTTGCGGTTTTATGTCTTTCGCTGGCGCTGTCGGTGCTGTTTTTCAAAGACAGGATTATCAATCAATTTATTCTCGAGGCCAATAAGGATCTCAATACGCCGGTGAAAATCGGTGCGATGGATATTTCAGTGTTTTCAAGCTTTCCACAGCTGTCAATCGTTCTTAAAGATGTCTATATCGAAGACAGTCACGAGGGGCAATACCCGCTATTAACAGCGTCCGAAATTTCATGTCAGTTGAGCCTCATTCAGCTTTGGAGAGGTAATTATACCATCGAAGGCGTTGCGATAAATGACAGCGAAACATATCTGAAGATCAACCAAAGAGGAGAAAACAATTACAAGGTTCTCAAGAAAGAGGGAAAAAACTACGGAGAAGCCGGCTCGGTCAGCTTTCGATTGAAGGATGTTCATTTGGAGAACGCCAGGGTTCACTATATCGACATATCGTCCGAGGAGCATCTGATCTTTTCAAGCAAGGAATTGTTAGCATCAATTCATTCGGTGAACGACATTTATGACATAGAGGCAGAAGGTGAACTAACGACGGAAAAGATAAGTGTCAATAATAATGAATTCCTCACGGGCAAGTCTTTTCGGGTAGAAAGCGAACTCAGTTATAACGACGTGGATAGGAATCTACTTATCAGACCTTCAAAATTGAACGTTAGGAACTCCTCCTTCAATGTAGAAGGAAGCTATAAATGGAAAGAGAAAAATATAATAGACATCACTGCCAAAGGTAGCGACACGGACATCCAGACATTGTTATCTTTGCTTACCGAATCCGTTGCGAAGAATTTTGATAAATATAAAAGCAATGGTGACGTCTATTTCACCGCCAGCTTAAAGGGACAAATCAGTAGAAATCTAAGCCCTTCAATCGCTGTAAATTTTGGATTCAAGGATGCCACCCTTATTAATCCCGAGACGAAATCTAAGATTACCGGCGCAAGCATACAGGGGTCATTTACAAGCCCGCAAATACTAAACATTGAAAGAGCTATGCTTGATTTGAAAAATATCGTTGGAAAGTTGAATGACGAGCCTTTTAAGGCAAATTTCCAGCTCCAAAATTTTAAAGATCCCCTGGTAAAGTGTTCATTTAACGGACGGGTTGACGCAAAATCGCTGCTTGATTTTTATCCGGTTGAGAACCTGAGGGATCTTTCGGGATGGTTACTGGCAAATGTATCTTTTAATGGAAGAGTCGGACTGCTGAAAAAAAAGGCAACGGCTCAACGCGTTTCGACGCAGGGAACCATAGAACTCCATGATATCGGTTTTATCTATGGTGACAACAAAATCCAGCTGCGCGATCTCTCGGGTAATATGCAGTTCAACAACATCGATCTTGCCCTGAGTAATGTATCTGGGAAACTAGGCAACAGCGATTTTCTTCTGAATGGGTTTTTCAAGAACATCGTCACATTCCTGCTTTTTGAAGATCAGCCGATAGGTATAGAGACAGATCTTAGGTCCAAATTTCTGGATGTCGATCAGCTATTTGCCCTCGGGTTTGGCCACGGGCCAAAAACTGGTACAGATCGAAGGTCGAATCTCTATGAATTCAAAATCTCAAGAAATATAAACCTCAACTTTAATTGCGATGTAAAGGCACTACGGTACAGGCGTTTCCATGCAACAGATTTGAAAGGCGATCTACTGGTGAAAAACGAAATGGCGGTGTCGCGAAACATCAAGTTCAACTCGATGGGTGGCGACATGACATTTTCAGGAATAGTTGATGCAAAGAACAACAAAGCCATTGACGTTGTGAGTACATTCAGGCTGAACGGTATTCATGCAGACAGCATTTTTTATGTTTTTGAAAATTTCGACCAGAGTTTCATAGTGGATAAACACCTGAAAGGACAAGCATTTGCGGATGTGTCACTTGAATTAACATTGAATCAAAACCTAAAACTTTATCAGGAGACATTGGTTAGCGACATCAGCACGTCTATCAAAGGAGGTGAACTTAACAATTTCGAGCCGATGAAGAAGTTAAACAAATATCTAAATGATGAGGGTCTCGGCCAGCTGCGGTTCTCAGATATCAAAAACGACATTCATATTGAGAATAAAACTATTTATATGCCGCAAATGGAAGTGCGAACAAATGTGACATCTATCAAAATTAGTGGTACTCATACATTCGACCAACGTATAGACTACCGGCTCATAGCTCCACTTCGCAACGATAAGCACGTAACGTCCGTTGAAGCCAAGCAGGCACTTCAGGAAGATGGAGACGGCCAAAGCAAGTTGTTCCTCAAAATAGTAGGTACCGCAGATGATTACCGGGTTGTCTATGATTCTGAATCCGTGAAAAAGAAAATCGCTACCGATCTTAAGAATGAGGTTCAGGAGTTGAGGGATGCCTTTAAGAATAAAGGAACAAAAGAGAAGAAGGAAGTTGAACTTCAGCAAGATGAATATTTTGACTGGTAAGGAGGTTATCATTCCCGATAACTATTTGCCCCTTTCTTTGGAAAACCAGCGCTAGGCCTTCTTCATGCGGTGCATCCGCGTGTTCCAAAGTGCTTCTTTTCGAATGGCATCATGAATACTTGCATTAACCTCGTATCCCACCAGTAATACAATAGTCAATAACTGAATCCAAATCATCAAGGCAATTAACACGCCGATTGATCCATAGACTTTGTTATACGTACCAAAATTCGTCACGTAGAATGAAAAACCGTACGAGACTGCAAGACACAGCAACGTGGCAAGCAATGACCCCACGGAAAAGAATCTCCAATTGTAATGTATCGCGGGTCCGAAATAATAGATGAAGGATATGGAGAGAAAGAATGCTATGAAAATTGTGATGAAGCGAAGAATGAATAATAGGACAACCGTAAAGTTGCTTATGTTGAACCAGTCAAATGCAGGTAGATTTGCCATGATAGCGTCTAATATGAATTGGCCTACGATTAGAAGGATGATGGCCAAAAAGAGAACGAACGTCATGTTTAGCGTTAGACCAGTTGCAATCAATCTTGTTTTTATGCTTCCGCGATTTTCAATAGTCCTGTAGCAGGCGTTAAAAGCGCGCATGAGCGCCATCATGCCATTTGTTGACAGATATACGGAAAAGAGAAAACCGAGCGAGAGCAGTCCGCCACGTTGATTGCTAACAATATCAAGTACCGTGGAAGACATGACTTCAAACATACTGGGTGGAATTTGCTGTCCCAGGAATGCCATAATACTTTGCGTGTTAATCGATGGAAAAAAATTTGTCACATAAGGTATGAGGGTGAATAAAAAAATAATTGCTGGGAAAATGGCCAGGATAAAATTAAACGCGACGCCATTTGCGCGATCCAGAATATCGTCGTTCAGTAAGTTCTGCAAAAAGATTTTCAGGATCTTATAAAGCGATACATTTTCATATTTCTTAAACCGCACTCTTTTCAACCAGGTAATTAATACCCTTCCTGGATTCCACTGCAATATGAGTCGCTTGTATTGGTATTTCATTTAAAGAAGGGCTCCAGTACTTTCTTCATCGCTTCGGGTGGCATGCAGGGTCTAGAAGTTTGTTTGTCAACAAAAACGAGCAGGGTCTCGCCGATATGTATCAGTTTGTTGTCTTCATTGAAGATCTCATAATGAAACCTTATGCGAATACCGGGCTTTTCCCTTATCTCGCAAACAATACGAAGAAGCTGATCATAGTAGGCGGGGGAAATATATTTCGACCTATTTTCCAATACTGGCATAATTATGCCTTGAGCTTCAAGCGACTTATAGGTCAGGCCCAGCTGTCGAAGGCTTTCAACGCGGGCTACTTCATAATACATGGCGTAACATCCATAGTATGCGTACCCCATTTGATCAGTCTCACCATAGCGTACGCGTACCGTTGTTTCAGAAGTATACATGCGTTAACGTTTTTTTAAAGCCGCGCCCTTTTTCTGCTCAATGGTAAGCGCCCTTTGGTAACGAATGGCATTGTTCATATGTTCATTGTAGTTGCTTGTAAAATTATGGCGACCAGAAAAATCTTCTTTCGCGCACATGTAGATGTAATCGCTGGGAGCAAAATTCAGAACAGCTTCAAGAGAATTTATTTCAGGCATATTTATCGGACCGGGCGGGAGTCCTGCATATTTGTACGTGTTGTAAGGAGAATCAATCGCCTTATGAACATTGAGGATGCGTTTAAGCGTAAAATCACCTACGGCAAATACAAGGGTAGGATCGGCCTGCAGTGGAATCCCCTGTCGTAACCTGTTAAGGTAAAGTCCGGCAATTATCGGAGCCTCTTCTTCTTGAATTGTTTCCGCCTGAACGATAGATGCCAGAATGGAAACCTCTATCGGAGTCAGTCCAATCTTTTTTGCTTGCGCATTACGCTCCTCATTCCAGAAATTGTCGTATTCCTGATACATTCTTTTTACTAGAGCGTCGGGTAAGATATTGTAGTATACCTCATACGTGTTGGGAATGAACATCACCAACACGTTGTCTTTATTCAAGCCATATGAATTCGACGAGCAGAATTTTCCTAAAGCTGCCTCAAACTCCTGCGGAGTCATGCCCAGGTTTCGGGTGATCTTTTCCGCGAGTTCCGAAACAAGGCGCACATTATTAAAAGTAATGCGCACAGGCTCCTGTGCTCCAGATTTCAACAATTGAACCGCTTGCAAATTGCTCATATCCCGTTTCAACAAATACCTGCCGGGCTTGACCTGTTTGTCATAGTCCATAAGTCTGGCTAGAAGACTGAATGACATCAGATCCTGAACATATTTTCCTTCGTGAATTTGATGCTGAATATCTTCGAATGTGTCACTTTCTTTGATAATCAAAAGCCTGTCATCCTGATCCACCAGAATATTAGGCGTATATACAACCTGATATGCATAGAAGGTAAATGATATCCCCAAAACTGAAATAATCAGAAAGAAAATAAGTCGTTTTTTAAATTTCATATTGGTCCTTAGACTTCAAAAATAATAAAACATAACTAGTTGAAACATTATGATCTGACGAGCAGTTGAAATTCGTATAATATTTTGTATCAACATAACAGTAACTTGGCGTTACGGTTTAACCGTAACCCTACAAACTTCTGCATGAATGTATGGCTGCTGAACTTCTAAAAATTCACCCTCTTAATCCAGAAGGCAGAAAGGTGCAGCGCGCCGTGGATATCCTGGCTAAGGGAGGTATTATCATATATCCGACAGATACCATTTATGGGATCGGTTGCGATTTGATGAACAGAAAGTCAATTGAAAGACTTTGTCAGGTTATGAATATTAGGCCACAAAAACTTGACCTCTCATTTATATGTAATGACTTAAGTCAGATATCGGAGTATGTGAAACGTATCGATACACCTGTCTTTAAGATTCTAAAAAAATCATTACCCGGTCCCTACACATTCATTCTCGAGTCAAGCAGCCGTGTCCCTCGCATTTTGAATGTTAATAAAAAGACCGTTGGCATCAGAATCCCTGATCACGCTATTCCAAGGGCGATAGTGGCACATCTTGGCAATCCATTGATTACGACATCCATTAAGGATGATGATGTAATCAAAGCGTATACAACGGACCCAGAAGAAATATATGAAGACTTCAAACATACAGTTGATCTGGTAATTCATGGCGGGCCGGGAAATAATATTCCTTCCAGTGTGATAGACTGCACAGGGAACGAGCTCGTTGTCATAAGAGCAGGAATGGGCGATATTGAACAGTTTGTGTGATTGAATCCCAGGAATCTGATAACTATTCGTTGTTACATTGTGAAACCAGAGTGGATGTTCTATTTTTGTTGCCGATTTAAAGCAGTTCTTTATCATGCTTAACAGAAGAAGCCTACGGATCAAAGTGATGCAGAGTTTATTCGCGCTTCAGCAGTGCAAGGATGCGAATTATGAATTATGTCTGGAGAAGATAGATGAGACGCTATCGCCTGATTTGAATTCGATGGAAGTACAAAATAAGGCACAACTCGCGGCGCAAAAGAAACAAGCTCTTCAACTCTTCATAGACGCTTTTGCTAATGAAGAAAGCTCCATCCAAAATAAAGACCTTAAAATAAAAAAGGCAGTTAACGAGTCTTTGCTGTTCTACCACGCACAAACGAAGAAGGACACCGTATTTTTTGGTAAGAATCTTATCACGGAAGTTGAAAAAATCTATGATCGATACGTGGCAGTATTGTCGCTGGCGATCGAATTCCGGCAATTGGCAGAAGCAGACAAGAAAGTAAGCCACCGAAATTTTGTAAACAATAGCTGGATAAAGGCACTCGCCGAAAGTGTTGAATTGAAAAAAGAAATTCAAAAGACTGGTAAGCACTGGGCTGAGAAAATGGACCGTGTCAGGGTTTGGTTTCGGGATGTTATCCGGCAGGACACGGAGTACCTACACTACCTCGACAAGAAAAATCCTTCGCTGGAAGATCAAAAGCGTTTTTCCAATCATCTGTTTAAAAAAATTATCCTTGGCAAGACCGTGATCAATGAATATTTCGAAGAAGAAGTGCAGCGTTGGGCAGAAGATAAGGAAATTGTGAAAGGACTTGTAGAAAAAACGATAAAGTCCTTCGATCCTCAGACAAAAACGCCATTAACCTTACATACGCTTTCCGTTAACTGGGAGGACGACAGGGAATTTATAGAAAAGCTATACAGCAAGGGGTCGCAACTGGATCCCAAATACAAGACTTTGATTGCAAACAACACGCGAAATTGGGAAGTAGAGAGGCTGCCATTGACGGACCGGATAATTTTGGAAATGGCTATTGCCGAATTGATCGTGTTTCCAAATATCCCCGTCAAGGTCTCAATTAATGAATATATTGAACTTGCAAAAAATTACAGCACGCCGAAAAGCCGACAATTCATCAACGGAATTTTAGATGTTATCGCAAAGGAGTTGAAGACTACGGGAGACTTGAAAAAAAGCGGGCGGGGGCTAATCGACAATAAGTGAAAAGTGAAAAACTAAAAGTGAAAAGTGAAAGTCGTTAAGACTATTAACTTTTCACTTTTTTTGTTATTTGCATCACCCGAGAGTCAATCATCCCCCAAAATCCGGATGTAAAAGAGCATAATGGTGAACATCCTTACACGATTTGTTAAAAATTGTTAAAATTTTGAATTTGCAGTCAGACTCTAATTAATTTTAAAAGTTTATGAGCAAAAAAAGCGGAAATGCATTGATGGCATTCCTGTTCGGGGCTGCCGCAGGAGCTGTACTAGGAATTTTGTATGCCCCCGAAAAAGGTACTCACACACGAGAGAAGCTATCTTTTCAGCTGGATAAGTATCGCAAGATGTTGGAGAATTTAATCGACGACTTCGTCTCAGGAAAGGAGACGCCGCTTACAAGCGAAGCTAAATCACAAGGACAGAAAGTGGTTGACGAGGCAAAAAACAAGGCAGAGCGCTTGTTGGAAGATGTTGACGACTTGCTGGAACAGATTCGGGGAAAAAAAGGTTAGTACTTTTAACTTAAACCTATTAATGGTATTACATATGACACTGAACGTTTTGAAATCTTTTGCATTTGTTAGCATGTTGGTGCTCTCATTTGCTGCGTGCAAAGATCGGGATGCCGAGAAGAAGATTGCCCAGCTTGAAAGTCGACTGGCAGAACTTGAGGGCAAGAAATCGCCGGATGCCACGGCTGCTACCACGCCCACCGCAACTGCGCCGGAAGTTAAGCCTGAGGGACCTCTTCCTGCGATGGAATTCGCTGCCATTGAGCACGATTTCGGAACAATCAATGAAGGAGAAATTGTAGAGCATACATATTCATTTAAGAATACAGGAGCAGCTCCCTTGATTATTCAAAGTGCGCAAGGCTCATGCGGTTGTACCGTTCCCGATTGGAGCAAAGAGCCCATTCCTGTAGGAGGTACTGGTTTTGTGAAGGCGAAGTTTGATACGAATGGCAAGACTAACGCCCAGAACAAGACGGTAACAGTAACTGCAAACACATGGCCCAAACAAACTGTGTTGCGATTTAAGGCGATGGTATTACCAAAGGCCACTGGATCCGACGGCCCTGTGAAGAAATAGATTTATAGCTTTTTAAGAATGCATCCCAATCCTCCGCAAGGTAGATTGGGATGTTTGTTTTAATTGAGATAACTTTGATCCCTTAAAAAAATAAATTTATGCAAGGCATTTTGTTACAAGCCCAACAACAGTCCCCCGTATTTCAGTATATAATTTTCGGGGGAATTATTCTCGTGTTTTACTTCTTCATGATTAGACCCCAGCAAAAGAAAGCCAAAGATCAAAAGAAATTTATTGAGGAGGTTAAGAAGGGCGACTATGTAATCACTATAGGTGGCGCCCATGGTCACGTTGCCGAGCTGGAGGGCGATACGTTTATATTAGAGGTGGAGAAAGGAGGTCGAATCCGATTCAATAAATCTGCCATTTCGTTGGAGGCCACAAAGGCTGCGAATAAAAAGTGATGAGTACTATGGCATGGGCATAATTCAATCCATATTTGATTTTCTGAGATTTAACAAAAGGAATTGGAAAGCAGTAGGATTATGCATTTTCGCGGCCACCGTTTTTTGGGTTTTTAATGCCCTGAACAAGAACTATACAACCAATATTGACCTTCCCCTGCAGTTTGATTTCGACAGCGAAAAATATATCGCGGTCAGACCGCTGCCAAAGGCAATCCGTTTTAATGTTACTGGCTTAGGGTGGAATCTATTCAGGCGGAGCGCCGGCTTGCGCGTACCTCCCCTTGTCGTCCCGCTACCACAGCCCACAGAAGTAAGAAAAATAGTAGGCAGTACATTGCCCGCCTTGGTAGCAAACCAGCCTGAAGGTTTTGCCATCAACTTTGTTCTCACAGACACTTTGCATTTGGCAATCGAACCTAAATCCAGGAGATGGGTTAACATGGGACTAGATATACCAGCTATACTTTTTAAGAAGGGATATGGGCTGGTTAGTGAAGTACAGGTCAGTCCGGACTCCGTTTTCATTGAAGGTCCCACGAAGCTTATAAACAGTTTACCGGAATACGTTTATTTGAAGTTGTCTGATCGAAACATAGATGATGATTTTTCGGAAGATATAGAGGTAAAATTTCTAAATGATGAACTGATCAAGAGAAATCCACCTACCGTATCCGTTAGTTTTGAAGTGGATCGCTATATAGAAGTTGAAGACTCTGTTCCCTTGAGGATCATAAATCCGCCAAAGCAGTCGTGGCCAGTTATCGGAGGCAAGAAATTGGCGTGTACATTTGAGATCCCGGAGTCATTTCAGGAGACTTTTTCACCGGATTCGTTGAGTGCCATCGTCGATCTGAAGAACATTACCCGTGGAGAGAGAAAGTTGTTGCCAACGATTGTGGGGCTCCCACCCTATTCGCGCGTAGTTAAATTAGACTCTGTATCAATAAAGTTTTGATCATTTGAATGCTCCCCTTCAAGTCGGCATTACCGGGGGTATCGGTTCTGGTAAAAGTCTGGTGTGTAAAATCTTCCAGTGCCTGGGTGTTCCCGTCTACGATGCCGATAGCCATGCGAAAGAATTAATGACCACCGATGGAATACTGGTATCCGAGATCAAGAAAGAATTCGGAGTATTGTCTTATGATGCGGATGGAGGCTTGAATCGCGAGTATCTGGGTAAAGAGGTTTTTAATGATTCAGATCGATTAAAAACGTTAAACAAGTTGGTTCATCCCAGAGTCGGCATTGACTATAAGAAGTGGGTGGATCAAAAGAAGAATCAACCTTATGTATTGAAAGAAGCGGCTTTGCTTTATGAAGCAGGCTCGGATCGATCGTTATATAAGGTGATTGTTGTCCATGCAAATGAATCGCTTAGAATACAACGTGTTCTAAAGCGTGATCCTCATCGAACGGCCGATCAGGTCATAGCTATCATAAGAAATCAAATGCCTGAAGACGAGAAATTGAAACGAGCAGATTTTATGATTCGTAATGATGAAACCACGTTATTAATTCCCCAGGTCTTGTCGCTTCATCACCACTTTATTTCGTTGCAGTCGTTGTAAATCAGAACCGGATCGATAATAAGCTTGTTAGTTTAATGTCTATGATTTCATATGTATAGAGCAGTTCTAAGCGTCGTATTAATCGGGATTACTGTGTTGTTGATTGGTTCTTGTGATAACAAAAAGCCGCAGCAGGTAGCTGGTGGAGGAGGCAGGCAACAGGGTCCTGTATCTGTTGATGGGTTTATTGTGTCCGAAAGGTCTATTAGCGAGAATATAGAAGTTCCGGGTTCTTTGCTTCCATTTGAAGAGACACAAATACGCGCTGAAGTCGGGGGCAGGATTGTTCAATTGAATATTGATGAAGGAGCTGTCGTTACCAAGGGCACCTTGCTTGTGAAATTGTTTGATAAAGATTTACAGGCTCAACTTCGTAAGCTGGAAGTACAATTGAAGATAAGGGAGAAATCTGAAGAACGGAGCAGTGAACTCTTGAAAATACAGGGTATCAGTCAGCAAGATTATGACCTGAGCGCCCTAGATGTTGAGAATCTACGAGCTGATATTGAATCAACACAAATAGCCATTTCCAGGACGGAGATCAGGGCACCTTATACCGGAAAGTTGGGTTTGCGAAATGTCAGTCTGGGCGCATATATCGCACCCAATGACATTGTTACAATCATTCGTCAGGTTGACAAACTGAAGCTCGAGTTTTCAATACCTGAAAAATACGCGAAAGAGATTACCCCGGGATACATTATAAGTTTTCAGGTAGATGGCGGCAAGAGCCATCATAGAGCCAAGGTGATGGCAACAGAGAATAGCGTGGACCAAAATACGCGCACACTCAAGGTGCGGGCATTGGTTGATGAAAAACATCCGGAACTCATACCGGGAGTATTTGCCAAGGTAAATTTGCAATTAGGCAAAAATGAAAAAGCATTGATGGTGCCTACCCAGTCCGTTATACCTACAGCAAGAAATAAGCAAGTGATCGTGGTTAGGGGTGATAGCGCAATGTATTCAGTAGTAGAGACTGGTATCCGGGATTCCGCATTTGTCCATGTAACGACTGGTGTTAGCGCAGGCGATACCGTTGTGACGACTGGCTTGATGGCTATTCGCCCGAATTCAAAAATAAAAATTGTCAGGATTACGAACAAGAAGTGATCAGAAACTTAAACAAAGGGTTATGAATATTTCAGAATTAAGTTTGAGGCGACCCATACTGGCATTTGTGATGAACATCCTAATAGTCCTATTTGGGGTCATCGGATTTAAGTTTCTTGGCATTCGGGACTACCCGGCCATCGACCCGCCAAACGTGAATGTTCGTACTTCTTATTCAGGGGCGAATGCAGATATTATTGAATCACAAATTACCGAGCCCCTCGAAAAGTCTGTTAATGGCATTGCAGGTGTAAAAAACATTACATCTTTGTCTAGCGTAGGGGTTAGTAATATCAATATTGAATTTGAGTTAGGAGTCGATCTTGAGACCGCTGCGAACGACGTTCGGGATAAGGTATCGCAGGCGGTGAGACAGTTACCGCAGGATTTGACCAACCCGCCCGTTGTCTCTAAAGCTGATGCAAATGCCGACGCTATACTTTCCATGACGGTGCAGAGCAACACACGCAATTCGTTGCAGCTAACGGAATATGGTACTAACAACCTTGTAGAGCGTCTGCAAACCATTCCTGGTGTAAGCAGTATACAGATCTGGGGTGAAAAAAAATACGCTATGCGTATCTGGCTTGATCCCGCAAAGCTTGGCGCCTATAGTCTTACACCATTAGATGTACAGGCCGCATTGAATAAAGAAAACGTAGAACTTCCTTCCGGCAAGATCGCTGGAAACACAACTGAACTTACAGTGAGAACTTTTGGTCGGTTGTATACCGAAGAGGATTTTGAGAATGTCATCATTAAATCTACCGCGCAGGGTGACATTCGCTTGAAGAATATCGGTGAAGCAGTACTGGGTCCTGAAAATGAGGAATCACAGGGTCGCGAAAGCAATGTAGCGATGATCGGTCTGGCGATTGTGCCGCTGCCTGGTGCAAATTATGTTGAAATTGCTGATGAATTTTACAGACGCCTGGAGCAAATCAAGAAAGATGTTCCGGATGATATAACGCTAAAGATTGCTATGGATCAAACGCTCTTTATCAAAAGGGCAATTACGGAGGTAGAAGAAACCCTCGTTATTTCTATCATTCTCGTCGTTCTGATCATTTACCTCTTCTTCCGCGATTCTATTATTGCCATCCGGCCGCTCATCGACATTCCAGTATCACTTGTTGCAACTTTTTTCATTATGTACCTATGTGGTTTCTCGATTAACGTGCTTACTATGCTGGGGATCGTATTGGCTACAGGACTTGTAGTAGATGACGGTATTGTTGTAACCGAAAATATTTATAAGAAGCTTGAGTCTGGAATGAATAAGTATCAGGCAGCAAAAGAGGGTTCCAAGGAAATATTCTTTGCTGTAATCTCCACCTCAATCACGCTGGCTGTGGTATTCCTACCCATTCTGTTTCTGGAAGGATTTGTCGGAAGGTTGTTTAGAGAATTTGGAATTGTTGTCGCCGGAGCTGTTCTGGTTTCTTGCTTTGTATCATTGACATTGACGCCTGTACTTAGCGTTAAGCTGACAAGGAGCAAGCACGAACATTCATGGTTTTACAGGAAAACCGAACCCTTCTTTAGTGGTATGGAAGACGGTTATCGTCGATGGCTAGAGCGCTTTATGAGGGTACGCTGGGTTTCCTTTATTATTATCGCACTTTGTTTTGGTTCTGCATATCTGATTGGGACTAATCTGCAGTCTGAGTTAGCACCGATGGAGGATCGTAATCAATTTAGATTGCAACTCACTGCTGTCGAGGGTACTTCCTTCGATTACATGGATCAGTTCGTACAAAAAATGGTGCAGTTTGTCCAGGATTCGATACCGGAATATAAGACAGCGTTGTCTGTTACTGCCCCGGGATTTTCAGGCGCGGGATCAGTCAATATGGGCTTCGTGAGAGTAACGTTGTCGGACCCGAGTGAACGAGTGCGCTCGCAACAGGAAATTGTGGACATGGTGAGCAGAAACCTAAACAGGTTTCCCGAGGGCCGTGCATTTGTAATTCAGGAGCAGACGATTGCAGTCAACCGGCGTGGTGGACAGCCTGTTCAGTTTGTTATCCAGCACAATAACTTTGAAAAATTGAAAGCGGCTCTTCCAAAATTCCTGGAGGCAGCAAGTAATCATCCAGTTCTTACCGGTGCAGATTTTGACTTAAAATTCAACAAGCCAGAACTAAGAGTTCAAATAAATAGACTGAAGGCCGCTCAGCTTGGTGTCAGCGTGCAGGATATAGCCCAAACGTTACAACTTGCGTATAGCAACCTTCGATTTGGGTTCTTTACCAAAGAAGGTAAACAATATCAGGTGATGGGACAGGTAACACGCGTCGACCGAGATGATCCGGATGATCTTAAAAACTTGTATGTGAGAACTGGTTCCGGGCAATTGATTTCGCTGGATAATGTTGTTAGTGTAGAGGAGTCCACCACGCCTCCAACGCTGTATCACTTCAACCGGTACAAGTCAGCTACAATTTCCGCGGGACTGGCTCCCGGAAAAACAGTAGGAGACGGGATCAAAGCAATGGAGGAAATCAAAAGCCAGATTCTCGACGATACTTTCACCACATCGTTAACGGGTACATCGCGCGACTTCTCCGAGAGTTCAAGCAATACATCCTTTGCGTTTTTGCTGGCGCTGATACTTATCTATTTGATTCTGGCGGCACAGTTTGAAAGCTTTGTGGATCCTTTGACAATTATGTTCACTGTTCCATTAGCTATCGCAGGAGCTATTCTGGCGCTTGCGATTTTTGGTCAAACAATAAATATCTTTTCACAGATCGGCATGATCATGCTGATAGGCTTGGTAACAAAAAATGGAATTCTAATTGTCGAATTTGCAAACCAAAAAAGAGAAGATGGCCTGTCAAGAATGGAGGCGGTACTCGAAGCATCCACACTGCGCCTTCGGCCAATTTTAATGACAAGCTTAGCCATGGCGTTAGGTTCGTTACCTCTTGCTCTATCTATTGGGGCTGCCTCCACAAGCCGGCAACCTCTTGGGATTGTCATTGTAGGCGGAATTATGTTTTCTCTTGTCCTTACTTTATTTGTCATTCCCGCAATGTATTCTTACTTGTCCAGGCGGCGCCGGCATATCGATTTTGATGCAGTGACGCCTGCTCCTCAACCTAAGGAATTGGTGTATGAAGTGTAGGTCTTTCGGCATTTTAGCAACTGTTATTTTTTTATGGAGTACTGCAAATGCCCAGGATAAAGTTTCAATAGAGCAGGTCGTTAGGCTGGCACTTGAGAGAAATTACGATGTCAAGTTAGCGAGAAATGCATCAGAAGCCGCGGAGACCGATAACAATTATGCGTTTGGGGCCTTTCTCCCTCAACTGGAGGCGCTCGGCGCAACGGCCTGGAACAGCAATGATCAAAAACTAAGGTTTGAGGATGAAGCTCGTAATAATAGTGGCAAAGCAGAGTCCAACAATGTTTCAGCGAGCGCTCAACTTACCTGGATGTTGTTTGATGGCACTCGAATGTTTGCAACTCGCGAACGTATTGCCGCAATTGCTGCTCAAGGTGAGCTTCTCGTCAAAGACCAAATGGTGAACACAATAGCTTCAGTTGCATCCAACTATTACGATATTGTAAGGCAAAAGCAACAGTTAAAAGCAATACAAGAACAAATGTCTGTCAGCGAAGTGCGAGTAAAACTAGCTGAACGGAGACTTGATGTTGGAATTGGAGCAAAGCCGGAGCTACTGCAGGCGAAGGTTGATTACAACGCACAGCGCACTCAGGTAATACAACAAGAAGCTCTAATACATCAACTTAAAGATCAGTTGAACGCATTGGTTGGATTACAATTGCCACCGTCGTATGATGTTTCGGATACAATCATTTTGGACTTGAATTTGCGCCAAGAAGAACTATCAAACAACATTGAAAATACAAATTTTGGACTACAGTCTTCAAGAAGGGAAATTGGCATTTCCAACCTTTCTGTCAGAGAACGAAAAGCAGAGCTCTTGCCTTTTTTTAATTTTAACGCCTCATATAATTATTCCAGAACGGATAATACCCGATTGATCAATCCCTTCGCCCCCGTGTACAACCAAACCACTGGCTATAATTACGGCTTTACGGTGAACGTCCCGATCTTAACAGGATTTAATCAGAGGCGCCTTGTCCAACAGGCAAAAATCAATGCCAGCCGGCAACAGTTATTGTATGACCAGCAAAAAATCAACGTTAACGTCGGCATACAGAACGCCTATGTCATCTATGATAATGCAAAAAAGGTTTTGTTGATTGAAGAAGAGAATATTGTCTTAGCGAAAGAAAACGTTTCAATTGCACTGGAAACCTTCAAACGAGGAGCCACCACTTTTGTCGAACTGCGTACTGCGCAGCAAAGCTTGGCTGAGGCATACACGCGGCTTATTAATGCCCGTTATCTTACAAAAATAGCGGAAATCGAACTGCTTCGGTTAAATGGTGCTTTGATAAAATAAATAGCATTTCTTTAAAATTATAAATTTGGGGGGTCGCTTGCCGCGATGACGTGACTATTATATTGCGCTATGATTCAACAAACACGCGAATCAGTAGAATTCCTTAAATCCAAAGGTGTGGATCTTCCTGAGATAGGAGTCATCCAGGGTACCGGCCTTGGCAGTGTGTTTATTCAGCACATCAAACACAGCATCATCATTGATTACAAAGACATTCCTCACTTCCCGGATTCTACCGTGGGTTTTCATAAAGGCAAATTAATTTACGGAGAAGTTGGCGGCAAGAAAGTACTCACCATGCAAGGGAGATTTCATTACTATGAAGGATATTCCATGCAAAAGATCACCATGCCCATACGTGTAATGAAAGCGCTTGGCATAAAATATCTTCTTATATCAAATGCGGCTGGCAATATGAATTTAAGCTGGAAGAAAGGACAGCTGATGCTGATCGATGACCATATTAATCTGCAACCAGATAGTCCGTTGCGCGGCATTAATCACGATGAACTAGGACCCCGATTTCCCGATATGAGCCAACCTTATTCGAAACTGCTCAATGAAAAGTTAAAAAGTATTGCCATAGACAAAAGTATAATACTTAACGTTGGTGTTTATGCATGCGTGACAGGACCCAATTTGGAAACGCGCGCGGAATACCGCTATCTTCAGCGGATCGGTGCCGATGCAGTCGGAATGAGCACTGTTCCAGAAGTGATCGTAGCTAATCACGCGGGGCTGCCCTGCTGCGCCATCTCCGTCCTCACTGACGATTGCGATCCTGATAACCTGAAACCGGCAAACATTGCCGAGATCATAGAAGTAGCCAGCAAAGCGGAGAATAAGTTAACGGAGCTTTATATCGAGTTAATACACTCTCTTTAGATTGATTCAGAAAACTTGTACTCATGAAGAATTTTTCTGTACTCCTTTTTGTGCTGTTATTTTCTAGCCCCGCCATCCTAATCGCCCAGAAAAACAGGTTACAGGTCACATCGCCCAACGGGAGGATTGTCGTGGATATTCTCGCGGAAACAGAACTTCAATGGACGGTTAGACATAAGGGACAGGTTATCATTGAACCTTCTGCCATCGCGCTTCAATTGCAAGGGGGCGAGATCTTAGGCGCAAATCCAAAAATAACTTCCTCTAAGTTGGAAAAAGTCAAAAAGGAGATCACAGCCATTAATTATAAGAAGGCTATAATACCCGATGAATATCATCAATTGACCGTGCGATGCAAAGGAGATTTCGGATTGCTTGTCAGGGTATATAATGAGGGCGTTGCGTATCGGATTTTTACTTCAAGAAAAGAAGATTTGGTCATCAATGATGAGACAGTTCGTTTCAACTTCTCGGCTGATCACAAAGCCTTTATTCCTTTTGTCAGAGATTTAAGAGGTTCAGAAATCTACATTAATTCATTCGAAGCACTTTATAAAGAAATCAATATCTCTAAAATAAACCCGGATACGCTTGCATTCTTGCCGTTACTGGTTGAGTTAGACAATGGAAAGAAGGCAGTTATACTGGAAGTAGACGTGGAGGATTATCCAGGGATGTTCGTCAATGTAAATCAACAAACACGGCAGGGGTTGGTTGGCACTTTCGCACCTTATCCATTGGAAGAGAAACAAGGAGGGTTCAACATGATGAACCTGATGGTTACAAGCCGCGCGGATTTCATTGCAAAGACCAAAGGTACCCGCAGCTTTCCATGGCGTACGATCGTCATAAGCGAGAATGATAGGGAGCTTCTCGACAATGATATCGTTCAGAAATTGGCGGCACCTCCGCGAGTCGCAGATGTGTCATGGATAAAACCTGGGAAAGTGGCGTGGGACTGGTGGAATAACTGGAATATTTCGCACGTTGATTTCAGGGCGGGAATTAACACACCTACTTACAAATATTATATTGATTTTGCTGCCGCAAATAAGCTAGAATACATCGTCATGGATGAAGGTTGGTCAGTGAGCACAGACATGACAAAGGTTTCTGACAAGATCGACCTCGATGAAATCGTGGAGTATGGCAGACAAAAGGGTGTTGGCGTTATACTTTGGGCTACATGGTACGCACTTACTCAAAGGATTGATGAAGTATTCGAGAATTATTCAACCATGGGTGTAAAGGGATTTAAGATCGACTTCATTGACAGGGATGACCAGAAGACAGTGGCGTCTACTTACGAGATCGCAGAGAAGGCTGCTAAATATAGATTGATGATTGATTTTCATGGTATTTACAAACCTACCGGGCTTCAGCGTACTTATCCTAATGTAATTGGATTTGAAGGCGTGAAGGGATTGGAAAATACAAAGTGGGCGAGGGATGATGTACCGCGCTACGATGTTTCAATACCATTCATACGGATGATGGCTGGCCCAATGGACTATACGCCTGGTGCAATGAGAAATGCCAACCGGGACAACTTCAGGCCTATACACGCGTCACCTATGAGCCAGGGCACTCGCTGCCACCAGCTGGCTATGTATGTCGTTTTTGAAGAGCCCTTAAAGATGTTATCTGACAACCCGACGATCTATATGAAGGAGCAGCAAACCACTGATTTCATAGCGAAGTTTCCGACGACCTTTGATCAAACGGTAGCTATCGATGGTCGCGTAGGTGAATACGTTGCTAT